>JADHVS010000177.1 GCA_016783865.1 Bacteroidales bacterium | reverse complement strand
GGAAGATGGCGATCTGTTGCTGATGGATATAGGAGCCGAATACGGCATGTATACAGCCGATGTTACCCGGACCATACCGGTAAACGGAGTTTTTTCAAAAGAACAGCGCGAAATTTACGAACTGGTTTTAAAAGGACAGGAAGCTGCCATTAAAAAATTGTTGCCGGGAAGAGGGGTCCAGGAAGGGCACCATGCCTCCACGGCAATTATTGTGGATGGATTGTATGATCTGGGTCTTATCACCGATAAAAACAGTACCTGGCAAAAAAGCATTTATATTTTATATCCAATCAGTCACTGGATCGGACTCGATGTACACGATGTGGGAGATTACGGATTAGATGGCTCACAAGGCTGGAGAAAGTCGATGTTTAATCCTGAAGTCAAGGGGCGTGAATTGAAACCGGGAATGATACTGACAGTGGAACCCGGGATTTATATTCATCCTGATGGATTGAATATGTTGCCCGATCTTACACGTTACCTGGATGTTGGTAAAAAAGAGCTTGAAGCTTTTCTGGAAGAAGTAACCCCTGTTTATCAGAAATACATCAATATAGGTGTCCGCATCGAAGACGATGTACTCATTACTGAAACTGGCAACAAAGTGCTTTCTGCACCTGCGCCGAGAACGGTTGAAGATATCGAAAATCTTATGGTAGAAGAATCACGGTTCAGATAGGAGGTATTAACTCATCCCGATAAAATAACGGTCTACCATTTCCTGAATCTCCGGCCCTCGAAATAGTAGTGTACACCAATTGAAATGACAAGCTGCTGATACCTGCTAACAATATATTTTACCTGGGCATAGGCATTAATATCCTTTTCGACGATCATTTCAATTCCGGTACCCAATCCAAGCGTGGGAACGAACTCCATACCGGTCTCAAAACCGGGAACATCAGTATCCCACTTGGTGTAAATATTGCTCAAGCCCGGGCCCAGCAGGGCATAGAACAACAAAGTACCTTCAGTGGCCAGGGTATAAGTTACATTCACATCCACATTTACCATTGTGGTTTTTTTCTGGCCATCAGTATAGGTTTTCTTTTTGGGTAACTGAAATGTGATTTCCGGAATAACAAAAAAATGTTCATTTATCTCATATACTCCCCTGGCGCTGAATCCAGGATTGCCAATATCAAGATCAGGGCTGTTCATAGGAGAATTGAAAGCGAGTCCACCCCCAAAGCGGTTAAACTGGGCATCAAGACCTGACAGAGAGATTATGGTAAGAAAAATAATAAGCTGACCGGAAAACAATAAGAACTTTTTCATTATGAAATACTTGGGTACTTATTTTGATAATGATATTTTTAAGGTTTCCGTTTAAAAATCCTCCGTGTTTTCCCTCACTTTATCTTCTTTGATGCGGAATAATATCCCGAGTGAAAAAACCAGCTGGTCGGCCTCACCAAGGGTATATTTCGCCTCTGCAAAAGGCGCTATTTTTTCAGCCAGCTTAAACTGAATGCCGCCACCAATATTCAGACCCAGTTCCAAAGTTGTTTTCCTGTCCTTTAACGGCTGAGTCCCCTTAATTAAATAATCTTCCTTTACCTCGACAGATGTAAAACTAAGGCCCATTAAACCATATGCATGGAAAAAGGAAGTTTCTACAGGAATATAGTGCCCGTCAACATTTACCGACCACCAGGTATTTTGTATATAACCATCAGAATAATCGTACTTATGCGGGAAGTAGTAAACAAGGCCCGGTGCAATATCAATCTTTTCATTAATCGTATAAATGGCATTGGCCCCGACGCCAAATTCCTTAATGGCTGTACCATAATGTCCGGCTGCTCCAATATAGGTGATCTGACTATAGGATTCGACTGCTGCAGCCATTACAACCAGTAAGATTGCGAGGAATACTTTCCTGTTCATGTTTCTGAATTTTAACCCGTTCCAAAAATAATAAAACATTACGGACTTTATTGTCAGATACTGAAAAATACTAACTTTGTCATAACAGACGAAATTGTATCAATAATTCTGGCTCAAATGGCTGAAAATAAAGGAAAAATATTACAGGTAATCGGACCTGTTATTGACGTAAGTTTCGAAAAATCGGGAGAGGATATGCCTAACATTCACGATGCCCTGGAGGTGACCCGACCCGATGGTTCACAGCTTATTATTGAATGTCAGCAGCACATTGGTGAACATACCGTAAGGGCTATTGCCATGGACAGTACCGACGGTCTGAGGAGGGGTTTGGAAGTAATTGCCACAGGTGCGGCCATTAAGATGCCTGTTGGGGAACAGATCAGGGGCCGGTTGCTTAATGTTATCGGCGATGCCATAGACGGCATGGAGCAGCTGGATAAAAAAGGGGGTTACGAGATCCACGGCGATCCCCCGAGATACGAGGACCTGTCTGTTGAGAAGGAGGTTTTGTTTACCGGGATAAAGGTCATCGACCTCCTTGAACCATATGCAAAGGGTGGAAAGATCGGATTGTTCGGTGGAGCCGGTGTAGGTAAGACGGTCATTATTATGGAGCTGATTAATAACATTGCAAAAAAATATTCCGGACTTTCAGTATTTGCAGGTGTGGGTGAGCGTACCAGGGAAGGGAACGACCTGTTGCGCGAGATGATAGAATCAGGCGTAATAAGATATGGAAAAGAGTTCGATGAAAGCATGAAAGCCGGTGGCTGGGACCTGACCAAGGTTGATAAGGAGTTGCTGAAAGAATCACAGGCCACACTGGTGTTCGGACAGATGAATGAACCCCCGGGAGCCCGTGCTACCGTGGCCCTTTCAGGATTGACAGTTGCTGAATCTTTCCGTGATGGGGATGAAGAAAGCGGAGGCCGCGATATCCTGTTTTTCGTAGACAATATTTTCCGTTTCACACAGGCTGGATCTGAGGTATCAGCCCTGCTGGGCAGGATGCCTTCAGCAGTAGGTTACCAACCGACCCTGGCCACCGAGATGGGTGTGATGCAGGAGCGTATCACCTCCACCAAAAGAGGATCAATTACATCCGTTCAGGCCATATATGTTCCGGCCGACGACCTCACCGACCCTGCCCCGGCAACTACCTTCGCACACCTCGATGCAACGACTGTGTTAAGCAGAAAGATCTCTGAGCTTGGTATTTATCCTGCCGTTGATCCCCTTGATTCAACCTCCAGGATCCTCACGCCTGAAATTGTTGGTGAAGAACATTACAATACTGCCCAGAGAATAAAAGAACTCCTTCAGCGCTATAATGAATTACAGGATATCATCGCTATTCTGGGTATGGATGAGCTTTCCGAAGAAGATAAAATGGTCGTTCACAGGGCCAGAAGGGTTCAGCGATTCCTGTCCCAGCCTTTCCATGTAGCCGAGTCGTTTACCTCTATCCCGGGCGTTCAGGTGCCCATCGAGGATACCATTAAGGGATTCAACATGATCATGGATGGTGAAGTTGATAAATATCCAGAGGCTGCCTTTAACCTGGTAGGCACCATCGAAGACGCCATAGCCAAAGGAGATAAATTGCTCGCTGAGTCTTAACGACTGTTCCAGGTTGCAGGTTGCAGGTTTGGCCCGTTTCTTGTAACCTGCAACTTGTAACTTGCAACTTCAAATTATGGATCTAGAAATAATAACACCGGATAAGAAAGTTTATAAGGGTCAGGTTAAACTGGTAAAAGTGCCAGGGAGTAAAGGATCGTTTGAAATCCTTAACAACCACGCTCCGATCATCTCCATCCTCGACAAAGGGAAAGTGAAGGTCATTGACAGCAACGACAAAACTGATTATTATAATATCAGTGGCGGGGTTGTAGAGGTAAAGCAAAACAATATCATTATCCTGGCTGAATCTATAAATTAAAGTTACTGGGTACTAGGTACGAGTTACTAGGTAAAATTTTATAAAGTCAACGAAAAACTATTTAGATACCTAGTAACCAGCAACTAGCAACTTATTAAGCCATGAAAGCACTCATCATCATAGCACTGATCTCCTTCCTGGCATCACCACCCGCTATAAAAAAGAAAGTGACATTTGAAGCTTCGGACGGACTTGAGATCACAGCGGATCTTTATGTAGAGAATGAAGAATATCCATATATATTGCTTCTTCATCAGGCGGAATCAAGCAGGGGAGAATACAACGAAATAGCTTTTAAGCTGGCTAAATTAAGGCACAATTGCCTTGCTGTTGACCTTCGTTCAGGCAATAACTCAAATTATATTTCAAATGAAACGGCCAGGCGAGCCAGGGAACAGAAAATGAATCCTTCCTACCTGGACACAAAAATTGACATCATGGCGGCCATAGATTATGCCTACAGCTTAAATCATAAGGAAGTGATTTTACTAGGCTCCTCCTACTCTGCGTCCCTGAGCTTATTGATTGGGAAGGATCATCCTAAGGTAAGCGCTGTAATAGCATTTAGCCCGGGTGAATATTTTGGCGATGATCTGCGGATGGAAACCGAAATTGATACTTTTGCCAAGCCGCTGTTTGTTGCCGGCACTCAATTCGAGGTCCCCTATATCAAGGATATGCTTAAAAACCTTCCTGAAGAAAGCATGACCCTTTTTGAACCCAAATCCTCAATGGGAGAACATGGTTCAAAAGCCCTCTGGGATGAAAATGCATCCAAAGACGAGTACTGGCTGGTCCTGCTGTTTTTCTTTAATTCCATAAAACAATAATCGGCCTTACATCTTGGTCAAATTTCTCATTATACGATTCAGTTCAATCGGCGATATTGTCCTGACAACTCCGGTGATCAGATGCCTGAAAAACCAGGTTGAAGGAGCACAGATCCATTTCCTGGTAAAAAAACAATTTGCACCAGTTGTTTCACAGAATCCTTATATCGAAAAGCTGCACATCCTCGAAGGTGATCTGAATGCCACTATTCAGGAACTCCGGTCTGAACATTTTGACTATATCATTGACCTGCATAAAAACATCCGGTCGTCCATCGTGCGCTCAAAGCTTCGGCTATTCTCATTCCAGGTAAACAAAATTAATTTTCGCAAATGGCTGATTGTCAAATTGAAAATCAACAGGCTGCCCGATAAACATATTGTCGACAGGTACCTCGAAACTGTAAAAGCATTTGATATTATTAACGACGGCAAAGGATTGGATTATTTCATTCCGGATCAGGATGAGGTTGACAGGTCGGTCCTCCCCGACACATTTCATGAAGAGTATACCGGACTGGTTATCGGAGGAATGCATTATACCAAACAAATGCCACTGGATAAGCTAATTCAACTCATCCGGTCTCTTCACATACCGGTTATTTTACTTGGTTCCCGGGATGACAGGGTGGTGGGTGATAAAATTATAAATGCCTGCCCTGATGCCAGGATCCATAATGCCTGCGGACAATTTAACATTAACCAGTCGGCATCCCTGGTCAGACAGGCTTCCCTGATCATTACGCCTGATACAGGTCTCATGCATATTGCAGCAGCTTTTAAGAAGAAGATTATTTCGGTCTGGGGAAATACCGTGCCTGAATTCGGAATGTACCCTTACCTTCCCGATCCGGATTCCAGGATCTTTGAGGTTCATGGATTATCCTGCCGTCCCTGTTCACGCATAGGATATGAAAAATGTCCGAAAAAACATTTCAGATGTATGATTGACCAGGATATCGAAGGGATGGCGGAGCTTGCCAACAAGGCAGTAAATTAGCTCCTCTATTGTGGCTGGAAATGATAAGTAATTGTCCCCTGTTGTCTTACCGGTGCTTCAAAGTCTGAATTAAACCTTGTATTCAAAGCAGCCGTCCTGGCAGCTTCGGCCAGGCAAATCTCATTAAGTGAATCCCCGAGGTTATCCACGCTGACCTGCACAACCCTTCCTCTTTGATCTACTGCAACCTGAACCTCTACTATCCCTTCTCCTTCGCATTTATAAACCGGTACCGGCAACCTCACTTCATACCTGTTTTCGAGGGAGAAGTATATATTGGTAGGCCCCTGGTAAATTTCAGGCTCCGAATCTTCTTCATCCTGTTCCCCTTCCACAATAATATCCTCTCCTTCCTCCATCTCCAGGAGCTCCTGTAATCTTTCGTTCGACCTTTGATAATCTTCGCTGCGATCATCATTCATCTCATCCAGTAATTCTTCAACATATTTCTCAGTGCTCAATTCCTCGTTTAACCTGTCGGCCACATTAACAGGTATATTCCTTCTGGCTGCATCGAGATAATCTGCCACATATTGTTCAAAGTCCGGGTCCAGTTCAATCTCCTTTTCTATAATTTCCTGTTCTGTTTTTTCATCATCTTCAAAATCAACCAGGATGAAACTGTCCATCAGCGATCGGGTCGATGATATTTTAATGATTAAAAAAATAATAACCACCAGCATGTGAAATGCCAGGGTCCCAAGAATACCGCTTAGGTTTTCATTGATTATATGTTTTAGCTTACCTGCCAACGAAAAATTATTGTTGTTGATTTCAGGGCGTCAAGTATAGCAAATCTTGACTAAATTTAAGCAATAATTGACTGAATTAATCTTAATGTTTACCCGCCGAAATATGATGCCACAAAAAATGAACCGTTTTTGGTCGTTGCTCATCCTGGCCGGAATGTTGTTTTTACCTCCTTCGTGTGCCTATCTGAAGGAACTTTCTGCACTCAAACAATGTGAATTTCGTTATGGTACCCTGGAAAATCCTGTACTTGCAGGTGTGAATATACAAAACCTGAAAAAGGTGGAGGATTTTAGCCTGAAGGATATGGGGCAGGTTGCCCAGAGCATTTTCCAGGGGAAACTTCCCCTTGCATTTACAATATATGTTGAGGTTCAAAATCCCAATGCCGAAATCGCCTCTGTGAATAAACTGGAATACGTCGCCTTTATCGATGAAGCCCGGATAGCAGAGGGTGATGTTAATAAAAGAATCGAAATCCCGGCCCGGGGAATTGCCTCCGTTCCTATTGAAATTCAGACAGATATCATCGAGATCCTGCATAAGGAACCCCGTAATGCCCTGATCAATTTTGCACTAAACCTGGCGGATGCAAGCAAGAAACCAACCAGGGTCAGCCTTAAAATCAAACCTTATATCCGCATTGGAGAGAAAGACATTGTATACCCCGGCTATATTAAGATAAAGAATGAATTTGGAGCGGAAGAATCCTAAAACCGGTTAAGGTCAATAGAAAAAATAAATTCTGATTTGGCTTTGTTTTCCTCGGGAAGGTAGATCAACCTGATCCCTGAATTAACAGGAAACATGATGTGGGCAAAATGGAAATCGGTCGTCAGCTCCATTCCCATCGATACAAAATCATCATCGATCCATTCATTTGTACCATTGGAAGAAACCAATATATCGGTACCTTTTCCATAATCATAGAACAGATTTGCTCTTATCCGTTTAAAATAAAAAACAGGACCAATTTTAAGATCCGGATAGAGAATAGGAAAAACATAGTCAACCGAAGCCTTGACAAATTTCTTTGACCTGATCGGGTGGTGCCCACGTGGCAAACTTACAAGGTTACTCATCAAAAAGGCTTCAGGATCCTGGATCATCCATCCCCCCTTTATCTTTAACGTCTGGTGCCTGAGTATTCCAGGCAGATATAATGTTCCCTGTGCAATTTTCTGATTCCCGATCAACTCTTTCTGGAATGGAGAATTCACATATCTTAAATCGATCACCTGTCCCCACCTGGGCAAAATATCCTTCTTCGATCTTTTAAGGTAATTATATCCATACAACCTGTAATCAATGAAAGTGAGGCCGCTCCGGTATTCACCGGGATCATCATACCAGAGATATGAACGGGTAAACCGGCTTTCAACAGAGGGACTAATTCCTTTAACATATTTATTGGATGTAAAATCCAGTGGGAGTGAGATTTCGGCATTCAGACTCACATTGATTTTTACTTTGTCCAGCCTGTCATCATCGGTCGGGGGATCTGAAATAACTGGAAATCCCCCGAAATCGTAAGAAATTTCAAAGACCGGATACCATCCCCTGTATATAAAACTGGTGTGAAAATAATGCTCATTTTCCTCGAGGTTATACTCATAACCCACCGTGGTAAATGCTGTACTCAGCATATTCTGGGAGGTAAGGGTAACGCCTGGTGATAACTGCAGGTTTTCAATATCAGGATGGTTCAGGTCAGCATAAAATGGCATCCAGCTGTGCACATTGAACAAGTTGAATAATTTGGAATAGGATTTTTCGGGATAGGACTGCATGTGCTTATAGTCCGGCATCTTAATCGCGGCCTCAACTTCCTTTTCCGGTCGGTTGAATTGCTCTGAATGATCCGATACCTGAGAAAGAGCAGGCCATGTGCCAGGAATAAACGGGGCTTCAACCACATTGAATCCCGAAGCAGTATATTCCGAATATAAAATTGCGGACCCATCGGGCGACACATCAGGATAATATGCACCATACCTTGATGAGGTAACCTGGTAGCATTGTTTCGTTTTCAAATTACATGCATAAATGTTATCAATCCCGCTGAAGCTGCCCTGGAAAAGCAGGTATTCCCCTGATGTGGTCAGGTTCATAATGTCATCATATCCGGCATTAAATAGTGCACTCCAGGCTCCTGAAGCCAGATTATAAGCTTTGATCTTCTTCCCATCCTGGCCCAGGCTGGATACATAAATGGTACTTTCATCCTGCGACCATGCAGGGAATTGAAGAAATTCATTTCCCGGAGAAGGAATTTTTCTTAATTCCTCTCCTGTCGCGGAATTTAGAATGACAAGTGAATATTCATTTTTAGTACTGATCTCAATAGCAACTATCCAATCTCCGCCCGGTGACAGGTCGGGCGACTGATACCTGGAATTTGATGTAAGAAGTTTTTCTGCCTTCTTCTTCATGTCATAGGTTTTAATCACAGAATAACTTTGCCTTCCCCAGCGGGCATCACCAATGATCTCGGTCCAGGCAATGAGATTTCCGGCATGTGTTATGTTATCAGCACTATAGAATCCAGGTGTATGGATACGTTTTTCCCGTCCCTGGT
>JADHVS010000176.1 GCA_016783865.1 Bacteroidales bacterium | reverse complement strand
CTTTTTCATCATCATTACCATTATCAAAAGTTAATATCTAATAATTTGCAAATCTAAAGGCAGCAAGCTGCGAGGAATCATCGATCCTTTATATAAATTTTTAATTGCGCTCGCTAACCCCGCAGCAAGCTACGGGGAATGCGCTCGCAGGATTCAATAAATTCAGCCTGATCATGAACGTTATTTATCTCCAATTATCCCGGATTTGAATCTTATTAGCAACTGAATGTCACTCTCCAAGTGGTTCGATAAAGGGAATCAGTGAGCCCGGTGTGCTACTCCTATTCTATCTCCTATAGAAAGTATTGAGACGCAGGCAGGCTTTTTTGATCTGTAAAAGAATCTATCTTTGTTAAAAATCTCATAACCGTTTCAAATGAAGTTATCCGTTGTTGCTTTCGAGGCAAATGCAGGGGATTCCCTGGAAGAGCAGGTGTCAAACTGCCTGGATCAGTTGAATGTATTTATCTCAAATGCCTCTTTCACCCTGAAGAATATCATTTCCATAAACTTCTTTCTATCAGCCGGCAATGCGAAAGTTTACCACGATCTGACCAGGAAATTGGGTAAATGCCTGCCTGATCAGATCAGGACCGGTGTCCCGGTCGCCTTCCTTGCACAGGCCCCTGCCAATGGTGCTTTTGTATCTTCAGAAGTCTATTTTATTGCCAACCTGGGCGATTCTGAAGTCATCGCGAAGACGGAAGAGGGAAACCTCTACCTGGTTATTCAGAATGAGAAGGGTAAAAAACTGGTTATTGCCAATGGCATAGGGAGAGAAAACGATAATAAAAGCATAACTGAGGATGCTGAAAAGGTTTTCGGGGTGATGGAAAAGATCCTCCAGGCAGAAGGACTGGATTTCAGCCACATATTCAGGCAGTGGAATTATATCGAGGACATTATCGTTGTTGAATCGAATGAAAGAAACAGCCAGCATTACCAGCAATTTAATAATGTACGCTCGAATTATTATTCCAGGGCAAACTTCAAACAGGGCTACCCGGCTGCCACGGGTATCGGCATCAGGGCCGGCGGAGTGATGGTAAGTTTTTTTGCAGCCTCACCGGTGGGTTATCGTACCCTGGCGGTCGAAAACCCGCTGCAGAAGGCTGCTTTTGAATATACGGAAAAGGTCCTGGTGGGAGATGCTGAATACCGGGGATCCAGTAAATGCACCCCAAAATTTGCACGCGCCAAATTCGTGGCAAACAATGAATCTGAACAGGTATTCATCTCCGGAACAGCTTCCATCCGTGAAGAAGTCACCGTCGGTGAAAATAATATCGCCCGGCAAACTAAAATTACC
Source organism: Bacteroidales bacterium (assembly GCA_016783865.1). The sequence continues at coordinate 7,693 of JADHVS010000176.1, read as the reverse complement.
CTGGACAACATTCAGAATCTTATCTGCCAGGAAACATTATCCGCCCTGGAAAAAGTTGACCGGGAGTTACCACAGATCGAATTTATAAGGGTTTATATCAAGTACCCTGAAGATTACCTTGTCGTTAAGGAGATCTGTGAACGGCATCTGCCCGGGGTCCCTGGCATCTACGTGGTTTCCGACATGTGCCGCGAGAATCTGCTGGTCGAGATCGAAGCCCTGGCTACTGCCTGATCCGGGACAGGATCAGTCGTGATGATAGAATTCACTTTCCTGTTTATCAGCTGGTACGGTGGCTCCGCTTGAAAGGCTTACACTTTCTGCCTCATTGAATGCACTGGATACAGCCCCTGTTTTGACCAAAGCAAACACTTTCCTCGAATTCATATCCACCCTTCCGGAAATAAATTCAGGCCGGTTGTAATTGTACAGGTAATCCTCGTAAAAATCCGGATGCCTCTGCGGCAGAACAAAAGGTTTGCCAGCAATACCGTTTGCATCGATGTGGCTGAACCAGACCTGGGACAGGATCCCGTCGTCACGCTTGCTGACAAACATGAGCCACGAGCCGTTGCCCGACCAGCTGGGATAACTCTCGGTAAATTCTGAATTTATCCCGGGCATGGTGATCTCCCCGGTTTCTGTGTTGTAAAAATAGACATCGGCTTCCTTGTTGTATATGGAAAAATATCCATAATCAAGGCCAATGAATGAGACCAGGCCCAATGTGGGGGATTCCCGCGGGAAACTGATGCTTTTACCGAAATTCTTTACGCTTATGAGTGTATCCGAAGAGCCAAATTTTCGTGTTTCCACATCGAAGCCGATGCTCATCAGGTTGTATAATATTGCATCATATGGCAGCGTATCGGTATTTTGGTCAGCGCAGATATAATACAATTTCCGGCCATCCTTTGACCAGACTGGAAGGTTTTCAAGTTTTTCGGAAGCCAGTTCTGCCGGCCTGATTATGCTATTGTCCTTTACATCGTAAAGCACTATATCGGAATATTTGTCCAATACAAGGGAGATCTTTCCCATCCGTGAATGGAACCACTGGCTGATCATATTGACAGAGAATGCGATCAGTTCACCATCCGGATGCCATGAAGGATATACCCCGGCACTGCGGGTATGGTCACTTTTTGTATTGACAAACTGAATACCTTCCCTGCCTGTTATGAATGTTCCCCCGTAATCCCCGCGCATATTGAACAACATTTGTTCAGGATCGCCCGCATTAAATGAATGGCAATTCATGCAGTTGTCGTCTGTCAGCGTATTGACCATTATCGGTGTTTCTTCAAAATTTTCCAGGGAACGCTGGAAAATTCCCATACTTTTCCACCGTATATTTGCCGGGGGTATTTTTCTGAAAGCGATATATGGATCGATCTCTTCTGTGGCAATTTCATTTATTGCCTCCGCCAGCTTTTCCCAGTGATTTCTTCCGGTCTTTTTGAAGACCGAAATCGTCAGGGTTCCCCCCGTGCCTTCATCCAGAAGCCTTTTCCAGGCGCGCAAAGGGATCTCTATAATCCCGCTCCTGCTCCTGATATGGATTTTCCTGTTTTTACCGTTCGATATCTCAGCAACAAAGGTATTACCCTGGTTTTTAATCCGGAAATTCAACGGTGCGATGTTCGGCGGAATGATGACCGAAGTATAATCCGGATATATCTCCAATGATTCATCTGTTTGCTCAAACTCCCCGGGATTCTTATTACACGCCACAACCAGGGGAAGTATGAACAGAATGAATAATCGCCGGTGCAAATTTATCTTTCTCATCTTCATCTCCTATTATTTTGAAGCATAGGGGCTTGTGAAAAAAACGTAATACCAATAGGTATTTCTGTATTTTGCAGCCTTGTTCTTTCTTTCAGCCCTGTCTTCAGTGCTTGCCACCAGGCGGCTAAAATCCTGGAATTCTTCGATGGTGCTTTGACTTATCGAATAACCGGCCAGTGGAGGATTGTCTGCCCGTGTTCTCGCAAGGTAGATCAGCATCGCCTCTTCGACCACCCTTGGGAGCTTTTCATAGCCGAATCTTCTGAAGCCCGGAAGTTGATTCATAACATTGCCAACCTTGTGTTGCAAAAGATAGCTTGCCACCAGGAACTCGAAAGCCATGTTGTTATTCAGGTTACTGCTGTAAAAGGTCCTGAGCTTCTGAGTTGGATTTTTAGTTTGTGCAAAAAAATCAGTTTCCGGATTATTGACTATGAATGATTGTATCGCAAGGTCGTCACAGGCCGTGTTATTTTCAATCATCTCATGGACATCATTGCACCATTCCTCATACAGCCTGGATCCTGACAGGACATGCAAATATTTAAGCGCAGCTTCATTAATGCCGATGGCGATGTAAGTCATAACCAGGTGCTTCAGCACGATGGGATGCCTCATAAAAGACACCTGTGCCTCAGTGGCCCAGTGCCTTGCTTCATTGGCAAATCCCAGGTCATAGTAAAATTCACTCATATGGATAGCCCCAAAGCTTGAGGTATAATCATCTAAAAAAATGCCTTTCTCTCCGAATTGCTGAGGATACAGAAATAATTTATCCAATAACTGTCCGGTCTGGTAAAGTGCCCTGTTAATCTCAACCTGTATCAGCCCATTGATATATAATTGCTCGCTAGTGAGCCGGATTACTTCTTCCCAATCCTTTTTGGAACTGGCCTGCAACACTTTAAAATAAATCCTATCCTGTTTATTGATGCTGGTCATGGAAGAGAAAATAAAAACAATAATGACCACAATAATACCGGTTCCGGAAAGTAAAAATGTCCGCTTTAAAGCAAATGGTGAGAGGATATAATTCAGCCCTTTAAAAACCAGCAGAAGCAGCAGCGGAGTGAAAAGGCTGAAATACAGAATCAGAGGTATCTCATAGTATTTTGAAATCAAAAATGAGCCCAGGTAAGCATACTTGACAGTAAAAGAAAGATTGAACGGTAAATACAAAACAGGAATGATCAGCATGGGCAGCACCGAAATCAATTCCAGATATTTCTTCGACAGGACAACCTGGATAATGATCACCTGGAGCAAAACCAGAAGGCCTACCGTTCCTGCAACGAGGTAAACAATTATGCCGGAGATGAAAATGTATACAGACCTGGCCAGGAGGTTCCGGGGAGAATAAATTTTATGGATCGCTGCAAGCAAAAAGCCTGCGTTCAAACTCATGATCAGGCCGGCCGGTAACCTGTAATATGCGAAAAGCAAAATAAAAGGGATCAGTGCTGCCAGTAATAAGGTAAAATAAAAGGGATTGACTTTAATTCGCCTGAAAATAATATAAAGTGAAATGAAAACGAAAACCACAAGCAGGGCCACACTTACACTCCCCATGAAAGGAAGGGCCAGTAATTCCAGCCACCTCTCTCCCAGAAGATCGGATAAAGCACCTGGATAGTTCAGGGATTCACTAAAGGGGATGGGTACTGTCTGCTGCCAGTAATAGATCAGCGAGATATCCACCGTTTGGAGAAACCAGAACAGATAAGACAGGGTAAGAATGAGCCCGGTATAGCCTGTAATTCGTATTGCGGATGTTTGCTTCATCATACGGACCATGCTCTTTAACTTTAGAAAAGTAGTTAAATTTTTCCAATTTCGACAAATCTAAAGTGCAGATGTTTATGATATGGTTTTGAAATTAAGTATACTGGAAGAAATACTCATTACTAATTTATACCCAACTCACGTTAATTAATTACACCTATTACGGATTTTTTGATTTGAATAGTTCGTTGAAAACTTGTTTTCAAAAGGCCGACGAAAAAAGTAAAATATCGCAAGCGAAGCATGTGATTGTTGTCTATTTGCAGGGCTGGATAAAGGGGATCAGGATATTATTCGTACCTAAGCGATTCGGCCGGATTCACATTTGCCGTTTTTACTACCTGGAAACTGACCGTAAGTATGGCTATGAGGACAACGAGAACAACCGGAATTAAGAAAAACCACCAACCTATATTTATTTGGAAGGCAAAATTCCGGATCCATTTTGCCATGAAATAATATCCGATCCCTAACCCGATGGGAACTGCTATCAGAACCTGAATTATGAAATACCGTAACAATAAATTAACAGCATTCCCAACAGAAGAACCGAGTACTTTCCTTATTCCTATTTCACGGGTCCGTTGTATGGTAGTATATGAAGATAGTCCATACAACCCAAGACAGGCTATTACAATTGCCAGGAGTGCAAAAAGGCTGAAGACTTTCAGAAAGCGGGTTTCATTACGGTACTGTTCGTTATAATAATCTTCCAGGAAGAAATACTCAAAAGGATTCTGTGAGAAAAATACATCCCATTGATTTTCTACTTCTGCCATAACTCCTTGGATGTTGTCCGGATTATACCTGACCGAATAAAACCCGGATGCATTCTCAAAAAAACGGAACACCAGGGGCTCCTGTGTCTCTTTGAGTCCCTCCTGGTGGTAGTTTTTTACGACACCAACAATATTAAATGTATCTCCCCAGAAGAATATAGGAACATTCATGGCAGAGGCGTAATCCTCAAAACTCATGCGATCAATTGCGCTTTCATTGAATAGCACCGTTTCACTGTTCTGACCAAAATCCTCTTCAAAATTCCTTCCCTCCAGGATACTCAAACCATAAAACTCAACAAAATCGAAATCAAAACCGATGATGCGGTACTGGTTACTCTCTCCCGGTCCCTCATTTATCCTGCGTATCCCACCTGCATTCCACTGAGGCTGACGACCCGGAACCGCGGTAGAAGCAGTTATCATTTCAATATCCGGATGTCGTGATAGTTCAGATTTGAATGCATTGAAGGTCTCTGAGTAGGTTGAATCATTAACACTGGGCCCCCTGAGTATAATAATATTCTCAATATTCACTCCCAGGTCATGGTTTTTCATGAATGAGATTTGCATATAAACGGTTAATGTCCCGGCGATGAGCAACAGGGAGGAAGCAAACTGGAAGATCACCAGTATCCTTCTCATTCCCATCCCGCTTATCTTCAGTTCAGATATCCCCTGAAATATTGTTATTGGTTTGAAGGAGGAAAGAAACATGGCCGGATAGATAGCTGAAAGAAAGGCACCCAGAATAAATATTGCCAGTATTCCTGCCCAGAATCCCGGATTATGATTTAGGGAATAATCCATCTGCTCACCTGTAAGCAGGTTGAAATATGTATTTAGTAACGCGACGAGGATCACTGCCAGAATCATGGCAAACAGGTTGACAAGGACAGATTCCAGCAGGAATTGTGCAAGAAGCTGGCCCCTGAAGGCACCGGAAATCTTTTTCATACCTACTTCCCTTGCTCTCTCAAGGGATCTGGAACTGGTCAGGTTGATATAATTTATCCAGGCAATGATCACCAGAAAGACTGATATTACAAGCAATGCATAAACAGATCGTGCATTGCCATTAGGTTCAGCCTCAAACATAAAATCCGAATGGAGGTGAATGCTTCTTAATGGTTGAAGATTGTAAACCACACCTGCATTCCAGCGTTCCATATCTTCACCAAGTTCCTCTTCTACAAAGTTGGAGATCTTGGTTTCAAATTGCTTATAATCTGTTGCTGGATTCAGGAGGATATAATTAAAGAATCCATCCCACTGCCATGCAGTATTTATATCTGCTCCCTGGAATTGAACTGCGGTAGCCCAGGAAACCACGAAATCGGGCTTGAGGTGTGAATTTCTAGGGACATCCATGAAAATACCTGTTATCTGAACCTCGACAACTCCATTAAATCGAAGGCTCTTCCCGACAGGATTTTCATCCCCGAAATATTTTCGGGCAACAGACTCGGAAATAACCATTTCCAGGGGATTAACCAGAATAGTTTTGCGATCCCCTTCCAATAACTTAAAGGAGAATACTTCAAAAAATGAGGTGTCTGCAATATAGATTTCCTCCTCCCTGAACTTTTTTTCACCCAAACTGAACACTCCATCCCATATCTGGAAACGGGTGAAATTCTCAACTTCTGGAAAATTCTCGTATAACGCCTGACCTACAGCAGAGCAACCAGCCGCCCACTGGGTTGTAAGTTCTTCTTTATTATAGCGGTCCTGCTGAACCCTGTATATTCTCTCCTGGTTAACATGAAAATCATCATAACTCAGCTCATACCTGACATACTGGATGATAAGGATAAAGGAGGTCATCCCGATTGCAAGACCAAGAATATTGATAAAGGAAGATACACGGTGACTTAACAGATTCCGTAAAGCCACAAGAATGAATAACCTGAACATAGGAGTGGAGTTATAGTGTTTGCTAAGCCTCCTTCTCCCGCATAATCAATACAGGCACCTGGGATATTAGTGAAATTTCATTCGATACACTTCTATGTAGTATCGAATCCAGGAAGTAGTGCTGGTGCTTCACAACCACCAGTAAGTCGGCCTTATTCTTTTCAACATACTGGTTTACAGCACTTATCACATTTTCGCCATACAAACTGGTAAAACTGTGCCGATCATTATTTTTAATAATCTGCATTATGGAGCGGTATGCTTCCGTGTCACCAGGCATAAAAGCCTTTTCTGTCAGGGAGATATGTAAAAAGTGAATGGAGGAATCAAATATTCTGGCAAACCGGACCACATCATTCAGGTATAGATGGAAAAGATTAATTTTTCTTAAGCCCGTTGCAAAAACAATTTTACTGATAGGCTTAAAAACGCTATTAAAAGGAATCACAAGAAGGGAAGCCCGGTTTTTTTTGAAGATATCATCCCGCATTATTTCCAGAAGGCGCTGGTTGATTTCTTTTCTGTCAGATACAGGCAATACCAGCAGATCAATGCTCTCCTCACCGATAATTTTTCTGATCTCATGCTGCAATTTGCCATGAATAAACCTGTAGTCGAAATTAATTCTCAGTTCATTATCAATCCTTACATGTTGTTCAAAATAATAGCTGTTAAACTTAATTACTTCACTATAAGCCTTATACCACTTTTCTTTTATCAAAGCATTGTATTTTTCCCGTGTAGTGTCAGTCTCCACATCCACATCAAAAACATGCAGCATTATCAACTTTGCATTCATGTTCCTCGCCAGTTTTACGGCATATACAAACGCCTCCCTGTAAATTGGATTATTTAGCTCAAACGGAAAGAGTATTTTTTTCATGATTATTATGTTTTATCGTCCGCTTCCAGATCACAAGTATTGACTAAAACACCACTTAGCTTTTATCATTTTGACTATTTTCACCACACAGGTCACTCGTTCTTATGTGTAAAATAAAAGTGACCCTCACCCGGGAAATAGTCTAAATTAAAAATAATTTTGTTCTCAAACGGAACTATTGTCCCACATTTTGGAACTGAAATAAATCTATTTCAATGTCGAAAACTACAAAAAAGTATGTTGGTACCAAGACAGGCCAACCCCACAAAGAAGTTACCAAAGCATCTGTCAGGAAACGGGCCTATGAGATCTATCTGAAGAGGGATCCGGACCAGGGATCACCGGATAATGACTGGCTCCAGGCTGAAGAGGAACTTATGCCGAATCCTGAGTATTGATGACACAAAAAAAAGTTGCCCTCATCGTTGCCCATCCGGATGATGAAACCCTCTGGGCAGGGGGGACGATCATGAACCATCCTGAGTGGGCATGTTATATTATCTCTCTTTGCAGGGGCAGTGATAAGGACCGTGCCCCAAAA
>JADHVS010000029.1 GCA_016783865.1 Bacteroidales bacterium | reverse complement strand
AAGATGGTTCAAGAATATCTTGAACATCATCAAGATAAGCCCAACTCTGAAAAAGGGAATTGGGTCTTGGAATAGGTTTAAAAAATTTCATTTTTTTCTTCAATAAACCTATGGATTTTAATCCATAGTGGTTTAGTTAAATGATTTCTGGAAATTTGAAGCCACACCAGCTAAGTGGACACAGCTATCTGATTTTCCACAGAATAAAGCTCCTGGAGCCCTAGGGTTTTCAATCAATAACAAGGGATACATTTTGATTTACGAGTATACCGGGAATTCGGTTTGGGAGTATAATCCACCGGAGGATAGTTGGAAAAGGTTATCAGATTATCCGGGATATTCAAGAACTGGGGCAATCTGTTTCACAGGTACTGATAAGGGTTACTTTGGATTAGGATCATACTATGATACGGAATTGGAAGAAACAGTTGGTGCTACAGATTTGTGGGAATTTGATCCGAAAAATGATACCTGGACACTTATAGCACCCTTTCCGGGCACGCCAAGGAAGGATGCTGTATCATTTACAATAAATAACAAGGCATTCATTAGCACCGGAAGCAAAATAAACTCAATTTATCTAAGGACCATGCGTGATGTTTGGGAGTACGATATGGATAGTGACACATGGACCCAGAAAAATGATTTCGGTGGATATCCAAGATATAAAGCAATTGCCTTTTCAATAAATAATAAAGGGTATCTGGGTACCGGGCAGATACATTTTGAAACCGGTCCCCATTCCGGAGCTAACGATCTCGCATCAGATTTCTGGGAATATGACTATCTGACTGATTCATGGCAGCAGATTGAGAACTATCCCGGGTACCCGGTAGAAGGCATGGCATTTGTGATTGATAGTAAAAGCTTTGCAGGACTGGGCAAAGACGGTTGGACTTATTATAAAAAAGAGATCTACCAATTGAAGATTCAAGATTAATATCTATAAATCATGAAAAAACTAAATCGTGTAATCATTACAATGCTGACTGTTCTCGTTAGTACATATTGTCTCTTCGGTCAGGAGACAGAAACCTCAAAAACACCGGAAATAGGAAAATTCGGTATAGGCCTGAATTTTGAGAGGAATGTTTCTGATAATTACTATTTCTTTCCTGTCTCCACTCAATTTATTTTTTCATATAACATCCAGAGTAAAATTAGAATAGAACCGGAAATAAGTTTTGAGATCACAAATTTTTATGATGATTATGATAAAGTTGAGAATAAGAAAAAACAACTGAATGTGGGTATTGGTGGATACGGAATGGTGCCTCGAAACTCTATAATCTTTATTTATGGCGTAAGATTTAATCATTTACGGTATACAAATAAAAGTGATAATCATACATCTGGAGAAACTGCCACTAAAGCTTTCAGTTTCGGACCGGTTATTGGAATAGATTATTTAATATCATCTCACTTATGTATTGGTGCTGATTTTAAACTCTTATACCTGACCGAATTAAGGCAGTACGATTTCAATATCGCCGATAATGTTGTAGAGGAATCCACTTATAAAAACTTCAAATCTTTAGCAGGACTCAAATTCCGGTTTTATTTCTAAATATTATTTTCTCCCATCTATATCAAGGCTTTTGACTTTGATTTTACAGCAAAAAGAATCGTATTTTATTGATTTTTTGATGCTTATGTCCTCAGACTAGGTGTTCATGAAGCTTTACTTAAAAATAAATCAGCCTAGGAAAAGATATATGTTGTAAAAAAGGTCCGATTGTTTGTTGCCTTCAACAGGGGAGGTTCGCATTTTGAATTATTTGGGGGAGAATTGTTTGGGGAAATAATCGGACGTTTTTGATACCTTAATTTTATGCTCCCGAAAATCCGGACTTTGCTGAAGTCAAACAATATGATTCAGATACAAAAAAGTCCCGGGAGAATGCCGGGCCTAAATTGAATAGGTTTTAAAAATAAAACAGTAGTTGGAGGTTGCCGCTTGCGGTGGGAGCCAACTCTACACCGGTACTTCCGTAATCCGTTATGTTTTCAGTTCCTGTCTCAGGGACATACTTTCTGTCCCCCTGAGTGTAAAACAGGAGATCATATCCAAATTCACCTGCCAGGGCCATGCGTGGGGCAAAGAAAAACTCCACTCCTACAAATCCCCCTGCCATAAGCGAGTAAGTATTTCCTCCAGTAAGTTTATAATTATTGTTGCTGTCGTTGGCATCCTTGAAGCTTAACTTTCCCAGGTAGGTGCCAGCATCATAGGAAAGTACTACCCATTCTTAGGACCACTTTTTTTTATTCTTAGTTGATTATTATTATCATTATGATGATGTAAATCTGTGTTACTGGTAGTTTGGATTACCTTCCCGACAATATTACCGTGCATTGCATCATTAAAGAAACGTGGATCGGTTTCATAATAATAATTTTTCTCACAGTTCGGGAATAATAAAATCATTGAAAGTATTGTGAAAACTACTTTTGTTTTCATAATTCTTTGTTTTGGCAAGTAACATAATCTATAATACGATGAAATCCAATTAAAAATGGTTGCGCAATATTCTTGATAATGAACTTATTTATATCCTTTACAAACTTAGGTTTATGACAATTCTGTTAAATTATCAGTTGGTTATCAATTCAAAATGTCCGGTTTTTAGGAACGAGGTCATTTCAAATAAAGGGACATTTTTGGTCAGGTTTGAGAACATTTGAACATGTTTTCTGTTTCTAATTCTAATTAATCTTTTAAAAAGTTTTATATTGAACTTCATACATTAAAGGGTTGTATTTTATAATGGAGAATTATTTACAAATTCTGATCTATTTAGCCGGTTTTATAATAATTGCGGTTGCTTCAAATCAAATATCCAGATTTTTCCTAAGGGCAAGGCTTCCTCTTATCACGGGCTTTCTAGTCATGGGAATTATTGCCGGACCATACGTTCTGGATCTGATCCCGCTGGAAGCTATAGCTGATCTTGACTTTGTGAATGATATTGCCCTGGCATTCATTGCTTTCATTGTGGGGGCAGAACTCTATCTGCGGGAACTGAGAAGCCGTTTCAGGAGCATTATCGCAATGACCTTCGCTCAATTGAGTATCACCTTCATATTGGGCAGTCTGGCTTTATTTCTGATTGCAGAATACATTCCTTTTATGCAGAAAATGAATATGGAATCAAAGATTGCCGTATCTCTGCTGGCCGGGACCATTTTTGTTGCACTATCTCCGGCATCTACAATAGCCGTTATACATGAAATACGGGCAAAAGGTCCGTTTACCCAGACGGCAATCGGAGTTACTATGTTGACTGACTTCCTGGTTATCATTTTATTAACTATAAACATTACCATTGGAGAAACCCTTATTTCGGGCACAAGTATTAACCTGATCTCTATAATTCTGCTATTATTTGATCTGTTAATTGCATTTATAATTGGATATGCTCTGTCAAAAATCCTCGGTTTCATTATTTTTCTACAGACGGGAACAATTGTAAAAGCATTATTGATCCTGCTTGCTGGATATGGCATATTTTCTCTATCTCACTTTATTCGTGAATGGAGCTTTCTGTATTTAAATTTAAAGATCTATATAGAACCAATGATTATTTGCATAATCGGAAGCTTTATTATAACAAACTATAGCAAACACCGGATTGAGTTTCTTAAAATATTGCATGATTCAAGAACTGCTGTGTATGTTATATTTTTTACCCTTATCGGTGCATCAATCTCATTAGGGGTTCTGTCCACGGTTTGGGCAATTGCCTTAGCCTTATTTGTGATTCGACTGGCAGCCCTGGTGATAGCTGGCTTTGTGGGAGGTTCCCTGGGTGGAGATCCTGCTCGTTTCAACAGGATTGCGTGGATGCCCTATGTAACCCAGGCTGGTGTTAGCCTTGGCCTTACTGCTGCTGTAGCTGGAGAGTTTGCCGGATGGGGAACGGAGTTTGCAACTGTTATGATTGCTGTAATTGTACTGAACCAGCTTGTTGGTCCCCCATTATTTAAATGGTCAATAAACTATGCCGGTGAAGGGCATGTACGCGCAATCACGCCTGAATTGGGAATTATGCACAGCGCATTAATATTTGGTCTTGAAAGCCAGTCACTGGCCTTGGCCCGTCAATTACAGGAACATAACTGGAATGTAAAAATTGTGACACTAAAATCCGATATTGGTGATTGGAAAACCTCCGGTATAAACATCCACCAGATTTCCAGTCTTTCCATGGAGTCTATGGAAGAACTTGATGCCTCTAAGGCAGAGACTATTGTAACAATGCTATCCGACAAAGAAAATTACCAGATTTGCGAACAGGCTTTTGAAAATTTTGGAACAAAAGATATTATAGTTAGATTACATGACCGGAAAAATTTTGATCGTTTTCACGAACTTGGAGCATTGATAGTTGAACCTTCGACAGCCATTGTCAGCTTACTGGACCATTTTGTGCGTTCGCCTCATGCTACATCATTATTACTGGGTATGGAAGAAAACCAGGATACTATTATGCTGGAAGTTCGAAATCCCAACTTGCATGGAATGGCTTTAAGGAATTTGCGTATGCCTCATGATATTATCGTACTTTCAGTAACCCGTGGTGGTCAGATGATAATCTCCCATGGTTATACCAGGTTAAGGAAGAATGATATTGTAACATTGGTTGGCTCAAGTGAAAGCCTGGAAAATGTACGACTGCGCTTCGAAGAATAAGTAAGTGTATTGCAAAATCCAGTATGAATAAACCATCCATTCCAGTGTGCAGTGAACCAGCTTTCCCGAATAAAATATTTTTGCATAAATTATTCAACCACTTTCTTTCTTTACATTCAAGAAAGGAAAGATCGAACCAATTAATTGCTGTTTTATCTCGACATCCGAGGTGTGATAATACTTTTCGAGGTTCCCAAAAAGATTGATTCCAGACTGAAGATATTTTTCAAAGTTGCTTCTCACTGATTTAATTTGTCGAAGTTTTAGAAGAAGTTGTTCTTTTATACCCTCAAAACGGGATTTCATTTTATTATAATCATCATGGTCAATTTTATTATCGACCAGCATATCCTGAAGTTTTTGAATACGTTGCTTCTGTTGATCTACCTGATTTGGAAGTTCAATTATTGTCTGATTCCTCAAAGTTACACTCCCGTTGTAAAAGATATTTCAATAATATCAGATGCAGAACTAGTTGTTACCGTAGGAAAAATAATAGTCTGTGTGGTTGTAAAGTTTACCTCATTACCATAAGCAGTTCCCACACTATTTGTTGCATAGGCTCATACATAATATATTGTTCCACCCGACAAACCGGTTATCGAACTTGTAAAACTGCCGGTTCCACTTCCATCGACAGTGTTAGAATTTAATTCTGTTGGATTTTGAGAAGTGCTCCAACAAACTCCTCGTGCAGTGATAGTTCCACCTCCAGTAGTGATCACATTTCCTCCTGAAGAGGCTGAATTATTAGTAATGGTGGTAACAGCTGAGGTAGTAACAGTAGGTATAACGACACTATCAGTTGTAAAGTTTTTTTGGTTACCGTAAGCAGTAAAAGCATTATCGACAGCGTAAGCTCTTACAGAGCATTTAGTATTTGGAGATAAGCCGGTCAAATTACTACTAAAAGTGCCTACTGAATTTCTTGATCCTAAATTAGTTATCTCATTGTTTGTTGTCGGATTCCAAGTAGTGGACCAGCAATGACCATGTTGATAAATTCCTCTGTCTCCTATATCAAGAATTGTTCCCTGGACAGTGCAAGAAATTGTGGTTATGTTAGTTATTGTTCCAGTTTGAATTTTAATAATTCTCTCTAGTTCATATTCTTCATCAAAATACAATCATCCACTTAAATTCATTTATTTCAAAAATAATTCCTGAATATTTTATTTTTTTCAGACCCAAAGATATTGTAAGCGGGGATTTTTATTGGTTTCATATTACTGATGATAGCCTCATTGCAGCTGTGATGGATTGCACAGGACATGGAGTCCCCGGCGCTATGATGAGTATGATAGGGATTACCCTATTAAACGAGATAGTCAGATGTAAACAAATAATCCGGGCCGATCAAATATTAAATCATTTACGTGAAAAGATCATTGAATCACTTGGACAAAAAGGAATAATTGAAGAAGTAAATGATGGTATGGATGGGTCTGTTATTTTATTGGATATTGAAAATAAAAGTTTAATGTTTTCCGGTGCGAATAGTTGTCTTAACTTAGTTAGAGGGAATGAACTATTAAGGATAAAAGGAGACAGAATGCCAATTTCCTACCATGGGATAATGGAAGATTTTACCAGGCAGGAATTATCACTTGAGCCTGGTGATATGCTGTACCTTTTTACCGATGGATATGTTGATCAGTTTGGTGGGAAAGAAGACAAAAAATTCAATCACAGTGCATTTGGTGAACTATTAATAGAAATCCATAATAGATCATCCAGAGAACAGGAAGAATTGCTATCCCATACATTTGATGAGTGGAAAGGAGATTTGTACCAGGTTGATGATGTAACAGTTCTGGGTATAAGAATATAGGGTTCTGTCGCATCTGTTCCACCATCCACTAAAATATTAAGTTAAACCTCGTTTATGCAGCTAATATGAATTTGCATGCAAATAATGTGCACATTAATTCGGAAACATACTGGATTTCAAGAATAATCAGGATTTCAGTTTTTCTGCCCCACGCTTTGAAGAAGTTAGTTTTCTATTGTTTAGTAACCTGGCAAAAAATACTCCCCCCCAATAACAGTTTTTGTAGATTATATAGTGGTGCAGGGATCAATGGTTGAACATCAAAATTATAGTATTGACTCTCCTCGCCCCGATTGCTGGGGACGGGGAATGCGCTCGCAGGATTCAACAAATTCACCCTCAGGACCCAGACCCTTTGTAATAAACGGAGTAACATCAAAATCTATTGGATCATTTTCGGTTGGTAAAGAAGCGTCAGCACTTCTTTTCATAAGGTTGCCGGCTGCATAACCGAACCTGTCAACACTTACAACTTCAGCTGTATCAGGATCTTTGGGCTTGTCGTTGTCTTCTTCCTTATCACAGGAAATAAATAAGGCAACAATCATGGATGTAATCATGAAAATTTTTCTTAGTCCCATAACAATCACAAAATTGATTTACACAAACTTATGAATATTACAAAACAATCTCTAATTGCAAATCAATAATATGGTTCACTGCCACAGGTTCTGAAACGATCCAGTTAAACAGCAACTAACACAGCAGATTCGGACATTATCCGGTTGATCTTATCGATACACTTCTGTCCTTCCCTGACCTCCAGTTTGTGAAATTCATCCAGCGAGATCAGTTCTGATTTGTGTCTTTCCAGGAGGAATTCCCTGTTAAAATTGAAGTCCCTTACAATTTTAATTATCCGCTTTGCTGCCCTGGATGAAATGGTTCCTTCATCAACCTCCCCGGAAATGTTGTCGATCGTTTGATAAATCTGTTCAGAAATCCTGGAATGAAGTTCGAGCTCTTTGTCTTGATTTCCCATGATTGAATATTATTATTATATGTGGGTATGACCTGTATTGTATATTTCATTGAGTTTATTTATTTCATTTTTGAATAATTTATCCTTTACCCTGTAAAAGGACCAGATAGTTCCGGGCAGATAACCTGACAGTTCCGACATCACTTCCAGACCGATACCTTTCACAACACCCATGTTTATGAAAGTTTTCCTGGCTACCTTTGAACTAAGCAATTCCCATTTCCTGAAGCTTTTTTCTTTTATCCTGTCACCGATGGAATATTTTATCGTCACTTTATCATTCAGTCCGGCTTCCTTCCCTATTCTTTTTAAATGCAGATTGTAATACTGAATTGGCGGTAAACTGAACAGGTACTTGTTATCACCTTTTGAATACTTCTTTATTATTTGACTGGCAGCCTGTACCATCGGCACTTCTACTTTTCTCAATACCTTTTCAGGTGTATATATTATCTTGCCATTCTGTATGTTATTTTCGGTTAGCTGTGAAATCTCAGAGTATCCTAAACCAGTCATGCATCCGAATAAAAACACATCTTTTACAAGCATGGACTGTTTACTATCTGACTGATAATTAATTAACTTAGTTAGTTCATCCGGGCCCAGGATTACATGGCCGGCACTGAGCTTTTCCTTTGCCGGCTTAATCTTTCTGTATTCCATATTGACCTTATATCCCTTTTCTGAAGCCCAGTTCAAGAACCATTTCAGGATATCAAGGTTTCTCTTTAAATAGGTTGTCTTATATCCTGAATCAATATGATATTTTAAGAAATTCCTATAAAACGATTTATTGACCGATTGGAAATTGATCCTGTAATACCTGTTCATTTTGAGCAGGTGGCTTTTTACTACATTCAATCGTTTAACGGTCCCATCTGTCCAATCCTTATCCCTGGCCTCAAAATCAACGAATTCATCCCATACCTTAAAAAAATCTTTTTCAGACCCTGAAACAAATGTTAATTTCTGCCTGATTTCCTGTATTGTAAGAGTTTCCCTGATTACCCTCGCCTCCCTTACTATCCTTAACACTTCATCCTCCATTGATGTTAGCAGCTCATTAATTTCAGCCGAACCAGGTACGTTTTTGTTAACCCTTTCAGTCTTTTTATCCCAATTAATTCGATCACAGTGCTCTCCGGTAAATACTCTCAGAAGTGCTCCTTCATGCCAGTACTGGAGAAAAACAGGCAGATTATCCTCCCTGCCTTTCCTGCGATCGAGGTAGAAATGGATTTTCATGTTAGCAATATTAGAACAAATAATTTACTCTTCCAAATTATTACGTATATATTTACGTACATATAGTGAATATAAAGCAAAAATATATTAATCATAATATATTGTTTTATAATTTATTAAGTTAATATTTATGGTTTATTCTTCAAAATCATATTTATTTTGAAATATATTGAATATTTTTTTTGCGGGATGGGTTATTTGTGAGCAAAAAGAGAGGAGGCAACAGTTGTGTATTTTCTTTAAATGGTGTACTGGCTTGTACGACCTGCTGTAAAGATATCAGGCAGGGTGAATAGTTGTATTGATGTGCTGCCTGGTAAAGTTTCCTGGATATATATAATAATGTATTATAAAGGGTATCCCATTCCCCACAAAAGATTTGCTTCCGGATATTTTATTCCGGATGCATAGAGGACTTACACCTCCAGGTATCCGCGCCCCTGCCGGGCGCACCCAAAAAAAAACATGACACGAGGCCATGCTTTCAAAAATCCAGAGTGATTCAGTAAGTGGATTGATCTATTTCCAGAAATAAATGTAGAATACTAATATCACTGCTATTATGATCAATGAGTGAGCCACATCCCAATTGGAGTAGGAAGCCCTGGTTTCTGCCCGCTGCTCTTTTGATATAGAGCCAAATGTAAGGCCGGCCAGCTTTTCTTCACTTGCAGGTTTAGTAAAGAAACTGACAACTACCAGCACAAGAATGCAAAGGAAGAACAGGTATATTTCGTAGTGCAGCCAGTTTGGTTGGACAAAAACACGATAATATAAGGCTTCAGCATTTAAATTATCCTTAAATATAGTCAATGCAAGCCGCGTCATACCCAATACAAATCCTGTCGATAAGGCAGTTAATCCTGCGGCAGGTGAAGCTCGTTTCCAGAATACACCCAAAAGAAATACGGAGGCTATACCTGGTGCCAGCAATGACTGAACATCCTGGAGGTATTCGTACAAAACCTTTCCAATGCTTTTCATTACGGGGATCCAGGCAATACCCAGAATGACAATTACAACTGTTGCAATCCGACCTACAGTTACCAGGTGCTTTTCAGTTGAATGAGGTTTGAATTTTTGATAGAAATCCACGGTGAATAATATGGATGTAGAATTAAACAGTGAGGCCAGCGAACTCATCAGGGCCGCCACAAGGCCTCCAACAACCATCCCTTTAAGACCTATCGGCAACAATGTTGAAACCAATGCAGGAAAGGCAGCATCGGAGTTCTCCAACACCATTAGTCCTTTTTGGTTCAATGCATAAGCTATCATTCCCGGGATAAGGAATATGAATACCGGCAACAATTTAAGATAGGCACCAAATATAGCACCCCTCCTGGAGTGGGTTTGGTTCTTTCCGGATAAGACCCGCTGAACAA
Organism: Bacteroidales bacterium; assembly: GCA_016783865.1. The sequence continues at coordinate 23,262 of JADHVS010000029.1, read as the reverse complement.
TATACTGGTCGGTACACCAGTACCAGAAACCAATGATGGCTGAACCCAGTAACACTCCTGTCCATGGAAATTCAGGATCCTCAGGAGACCGGATAAGGCTCATCATCTGGTCTCCATAGCCAGTCACGTTTGAATTGCATATGGTTTGCAATTCCGCCCACCCTCCTACCTTAATCAATCCGACAACAAGTATTACAATCGAACCGATTAGTAATATAGGAGCCTGAAGCACGGAGGTAAACAATACTGCCTTCATACCTCCGATAACAGTATATATCCCTGTTATCACGACCAGACTCAAGGCGCCGACCCAGAAAAAATCAATCTGGTATGTCGATCCGAACAGGTTCATGGTAATGAAATCGATACCCAATACTTCTTTGAAGACAATGCCGCCTGCATACACGGTAACTGCTACCTTGGTAAGGACATAGCTGACCATTGAAATAATGGATAACAATGCACGCGAACCGGCATTATACCGCCGCTCCAGGAATTCGGGCATGGTATATACCATTGTACGGGAATAGAAAGGAACAAAAAACCAGCCGAGGATAAGAATAAGCCAGGCATGCATTTCCCAGTGGGCCATAGCCATGCCACTTGAAGCGCCTGCACCGGCAAGGCCAACGAGGTGCTCTGATCCGATGTTCGATGCAAAAATGGATGCACCGATAACTAACCATGAAGCATCTCTTCCGGCCAGGAAATAATCTGCTGATGTTTCTGCCTTTTTCCTGCTGACCCAAACAACAATGGCAATCAGGCCAAGGAAGAAAGCTCCCAGTACAATCCAGTCAAGAATATGAAAACCTACCATTTTGAAGAAGTTTTGAATTTAGACTTTTGAATTTGGAATTGAAGATAAATATAAATTATAAATATTAAACTTTTACAGGTATCCTGACTTTTGATCCGATAAATGCATAATATGCAATAAACACGTAACAGACCAGTGGCACGATCATGGCCAGGGCCATGCTTCCGGTACTATCAGATATCAATCCCATGATTGGAGTCATTGCTGCACCGCCAATAATGGCCATGATGATCATTGATCCGCCTATCTTTGTATCGGGCCCCAGTCCTTTAATACCCAGTGCAAAAATGGTTGGGAACATCAGTGACATAAAAAAACTTGTCAGCAGCACGGCCCAAAGGCCAACCCATCCCGGGTAAACTACACCGATGAATACAAGGATTACATTAATGATACTGAATAAACCCATTAATTTTTGAGGTTTGACATATTTCATAATGAAGGTGGAGAAAAACCTTCCCACACCAAAGGCAACCAGGCTTCCGATCAGGTAACTCCCGGCTACTTTTTCCGGTTCGCCGGTATAATCCTGCATATACTGGATAAAGAAGCTCCAGGTACCTACCTGGGCACCCACATAGAAGAATTGGGCCAGTACTCCCTGGACGAAATGAGAATGCTTAAAGAGGTCCTTGAATCTCCCTTTTGGCTGATCAGGATTCTTCTGATCTTCATCGGTCGTCTTTGGAAACCTGGTCCTGAGCAATAGCAGGGCCCAAAGGAACATAACTGCACCGATGATCAGGTAGGGTTTGACCACCCGTATTATCTCCGACTGCAGGTAGGCATCGTATTCACCGGCAGCCTTCATTACCTCAATTTCGGATTGGGATAATTCAATCCCGCTAAAAATAAAGACTGTACCAATGGCCACACCAATGATAGCTCCCAAAGGATTAAAGGCCTGGCTGAAATTCAGCCTTTGTTCAGAAGTCCTGGAATCACCAAGAGTAGCAATAAAGGGATTTGCCCCTGTCTCAAGAAAAGATAATCCACTGGCGATCACAAACAGGGCCACCAGAAAGAACAGGTACTTTCCAATGATTGCTGCCGGCCAGAAAAGAAATGTACCCAATGCATACAGAAAAAGGCCAATGATCAATCCGGTCTTATAATTATATTTTCTCATGATCAATGCGGCAGGCATGGCCAGAGCAAAATAGCCGAAAAAGAAAAAGGTCTGGATAAAACCGGCGGCAAACCTTGTAATCTCGAATGATTTCATAAACTGCTTGATCAACACATCATTCATATTGACTGCAATCCCCCAGAACATAAACAAAGCAGTCACCAGGATAAACGGGAGAATTTTTCCAGCCGGGAATAACCTCGGCTTATCTTCTGAAATTTGATTCATGCGTATACAATATTATTAAAATGCGTTTTTGATTTGTTCCAAACCGATACCAATGGCTGCCTTAACTACCTGATCGAGTAAAGCTTCATCACCCTGGAAATGAAAAGTGGAATGAATATGCACCATGCTCTCTCCCGGCTTCAGGTTTGCCGCCGGAGAGGAACTTTCAAGTTCATAAAAAGGTCCCATCTGAGATCCATCCTCCAGAGGGCCATCATTGTAGGAGTTAACCGCATCACCCTCAAAGGGTTTATCCTGTAGTTCCCACATACTATTTACATAGTCTGTAACTCCTTCATGTAATGAAAATCGTACCAGAGTAAGTACATTATTGTCTTCATCATAACTACATGCCACAGGCAATGCACGCCGGGGGGATAGTCCGATCTTCCCTCTCGATTTTCCGTCACCCCTGAAGTATATAATTCCCTCATCCACTTTAAGCCTGTCCTCAGAAATCTTCCCGAAATAGGAATCATTTACGACTGCACCCAGGCTGGACTCCTCTCCCACTTTGTAGGGAACAGCAATAGTAATTCCAGGCGAAGGAGTAAACATGCTGAGTATCCAGATAGATAACATCCCTGTTTCTTTAGTCCATTCCTCTTCACCCGTATTGGTGACAGAGTTCATAACTGAAATCCCAACAAAGTCGAGACCTTCCGGGATTTCAAGTGATAATTCCTTTTCTGTTTTAGTTTTGTCCAGCAGGAATACAGACCGGTCAGCAACAAAGTTAAAATTGAATCCGGAGTAGTTCTGAATCTGCATAGCTTTTTGAAATGAGGCAAAATCAGATCCCGATTCAATCAGATCAAATGGCTCTGTATCAATTTGTTTGGGCACAAACCAGTGTTCAAAGTCAAAACTTGCACCGGGTTCGAAGTAGATTGAAAATTGCCCACCTTCAGGCCCCAGCCAGAACCTGTCTTCCCCCCCGAACACATTTATATGCTCCTGTATCTCACCCGACTGAATCAGATCGTAGTTTACCCATCCAAAGCTTTTACCTTCAGAACCGGATGCAGTGCTGGTCATAACCCTACCCTGCCATTCTTTGCTCAGGATCACCCGGGACCTGGATTTACTGTCAGACAGGACAATCGGATCAATATATTTCTTCAGGAAATTCAGGTCATAGCCGAATGTTCCTTTCTCATAGGTAGTATCATTCATAGGGATTGATTGAGTTGATTTATTGCCACGGTTATAACAGGAATATAATAAAACAACGATCAGCAGAAATTTAACTATCCTGCTGATCATCTCATTTATATTGCTTTGCATTTCGCTGATTGACTATTTATATAACGGTCCGTAAGTCTGGCAGGCACGGTAATCAGAACCTTCCGGCTCCATGCCGTAAGCAGCCCATGCACTGGGCCTGTATACCTGTTCCCCGGGAACATTGTGCATGCATACCGGGATCCGCAACATAGATGCAAGTGTTATCAGGTCAGATCCGATGTGACCGTAACTGATTGCTCCGTGATTGGCACCCCAGTTAGCCATGACTGAATACACATCACGGAAAGCACCATTACCTGTCAGATTTGGAGCAAACCAGGTAGTTGGCCATGTTTCATTGGTCCGCTTATCGAGCACATCATGAACATCTTTGGGCAGATCCACACTGTATCCCTCGGCGATCTGAAGTGCTGGTCCGAGACCTCTGATCAGGTTGATCCTCGACATAGTCACGGGCATTCCTCCCCTTGTCAGGTAATTGGAAGAATAGCCTCCCCCTCTGAAATACTCTGTAATGGCAGGATACCAGGTGGTAGCATCGAGGCATTTATGAGCTTCACCTTCCGAAATTTCCCAATAAGGCTTCATGGCAGGTTTGCCATCATTCTCCTGCAGGCCAGTTCCATCGAGGGTGGCCGATCCGGAATTGATCAGATGAATGATACCTTGTGCTGCAAGACCCTGCAGCGATTTACCGGTAACGCGTTTAACGGCTTCCGGGCTCCAGTAGGTCCTGACATCTGCAAAGATCTGTGCTGTATTTGTCAGCAGGTGACCGAATAACATAACCACACCGTTCAGGGCATCGTTTTCAGTAGCCACCATGAATGGCTGTCTTATACCATTCCAGTCAAAAGATGAGTTCAACATTGCTTCCATAAAATCACCATTGGGCAGGTGGTCGGTCCATTGCCGCTGGCCCTGGAATCCACTCAGAATGGCATTCCTGCCAAGTGCCTCTTCCCCAAACCCGATTTCACCCAGCTTTGGATTACCAATCATAAGGTCTCTCATGATCATGGTCATTTTCACCACATATTTCCATGTCTCATCTTTATGTTCCCTGCTTTTTTGTTTTTCCGGTGGATTAAGATCGGCGCCTTCCTTGCAATTTTTCCTTACCCAGGAATATGCTTTCTCAAATTCATCCGGATCATATATGCCTTCATTAATTCTTCTGTATATCTCTGTCATATCCACATATTCATTCCGCATACCCAGGTATTCCCTGAAAAAGCTCTCATCCACGATCGAACCTGCTATTCCCATGGAAACGGCTCCCAACGACATGTAGGATTTGCCCTTCATAGTAGCAACGGCCAGTCCAGCCTTTGCAAACCTTAACAATTTTATTTTTACATCATCGGGAATGGTCTGGTCGCCTGCATCCTGAACATCCCGGCCATAGATACCAAATGCCGGAAGGCCTTTCTGGCTGTGTCCGGCGAGAGCAGCTGCCAGATATACGGCACCCGGTCTTTCAGTACCGTTAAAACCCCAGATGGCTTTTGGTATTTCCGGATCCATATCGATGGTCTCACTCCCATAGCACCAGCATGGGGTAACGGTAAGGGATACTCCTACTCCCTCTTTCCTGAATTTATCAGCCGTCATGGCAGCTTCCGCCACACCTCCAATGCAAGAATCTGCAATTGCACATTCTACAGGCGTGCCATCCGGATGAACCAGGTTTTCAGTAAAAAATTTTGCCACATTGGTGGCCATATTCATGGTTTGATCCTCAAGCGATTCTCTTACACCATCCATCCGGCCATCGATTGTAGGCCGGATGCCTATTTTGGGTAAAGGGCCCCGTAATCTATTGTTTCCTTTTGTCATGTTATTATTATTGTTGGTTTTTATGGCACAATTCAGGGTTTGAAAATAATAAATATTTGCGTGAATCGTGAATCGTGAATCGTGAATCGTAGGTGTGGGGGGGAAGAAGTAGACAGTAGGCAGTAGACAGTAGGCAGTAGAAGACAGAATTCAGAAGAAAATCTGCAACTTGCTACTTTTCCAAGGAGTTTATTAATTTTATAATCTAAACAATAATCTATTCCTGTCATGTCGAAAAAAGTTGTTGTCCTTGGAACCGGACTGGTAGGTAATGCCATAGCCATCGATCTGGCTAAAAAGTACAACACAGCCGCTGTAGATATCAGCCCGAAACATTTTGCAAAATTACAGCAGCATAAGGTTAAAACCATCATGGAGGATCTCACTGACCAGTATGAAATAGCCCGTCTTATTTCAGATTATGATCTTGTCATTGGATCACTCCCCGGACATATGGGATACAAGACCCTGAAAACAGTGATTGAAGCGGGGAAAGACATAGTCGATATATCCTTTATGCCTGAAGATTTCATGGTTCTCGATAAACTGGCAAAAAAACACCAAGTCACTGCAGTAGTGGACTGTGGTGTTGCTCCAGGTATGGGAAACCTGATCCTGGGTTATCATAATGCCAGGATGAAGGTCGAATCCTTCACCTGTTATGCAGGTGGGCTTCCACAAAAACGCGCATGGCCTTTTGAATATATGGCAGTATTCTCTCCCAGTGATGTAATTGAAGAATATATAAGACCAGCCAGGATTGTTGAAAACGGGCACCTGGTAACGAAAGATGCATTATCAGATATTGAACTTGTTGAATTTGAGGATGTTGGAACACTCGAAGCCTGGAACTCAGATGGATTAAGATCGTTGTTGATCACTATGAAAATCCCGAATATGATTGAGAAAACGCTGCGCTTCCCCGGTACAACACAAAACATTAAAGTGCTCAGGGAAACAGGATTTTTCTCAAAGAAAGAAATTGTAGTCAAAGGAGTCAGGATCAAACCAATAGATGTTACCTCACATATACTGTTCCCTAAATGGCAGCTTAAGCCGGGCGAAGGAGATTTTACAGTAATGAAGATAATCATTAAGGGCAAGGAGAATGATAAATTAGCAGAATATTCTTATGAACTTTTTGATAAATATAATTCAGACACAGATACTTTGTCTATGGCCAGGACGACTGGCTTTACCTGTACTGCGGTAGCTGACCTGATCTTGCAGGAGAAATATAATGAACCTGGCATTTCTCCACCAGAATATGTGGGAGCAAAAGAAGGTAATTATGAAGCTGTGATGGAATACCTTAAGGAGAGAGGAGTAATTTATAAAGTAGACAGAAGACAGTAGACAGTAGAAGATTTGATACTTAAGACATAGTTATGTCAAAACATTCCGAATTATACAATTTTCTCATTAATAAGGATAAGCCTTCGGAAAGGGTATTTTTCCATCCGATATTGATGCAGTTTGCAGCAAGACTGCTGAACTGTACATATGAGGAATTCATGAGAGATTACAGGGTACTGGTTGAATCCAACGTTAAATGCCTTGAAGTCTTTGACCTTGATGCTGTTGGATTAATATCCGATCCTTACAGGGAAACATCAGCCTTTGGAGGAACTGTTGAATTCAATGGGAATCACCCCCCCGTATGTGCTCCCCTTATACATTCTTTGAACGAGATTGAATCCCTGGTTAATCCAGGTGTATACCATTCTGAAAGGACCAGGGACAGGCTTAAGGCTGCCGAATATTATAAGAAATTATTAGGAGATGACATCCCGATTATCGGATGGATCGAGGGTCCGCTGGCAGAGGCTGCCGACCTGATTGGTGTGAATAACCTCCTTACCAAATTATTAATGGAGCCTGATTTCATACAGAAATTAATGAATATATGCATGACAACGGCAAAGGATTTTGCCCGGGCCCAGGTAGAAGCAGGTTGCCTTGTTATTGGTATAGGTGATGCGGTTTGTTCCCAGATTGACCCGGATACCTACGAATCAATGGTGCTACCATTGCACCAGGATTTAATGGAACACATACATTCCCTTGGAGCTTTTGCCAAACTCCATATCTGCGGCGATATTACACATCTTTTAGATAAAATTGCCCTTACAAATACCGACATTCTTGATCTCGACTGGATGGTTACTTTTGAATCTGCCAGGGAAGCATGCGGACCAGGAACCATCCTGTGTGGCAACCTTGATCCTGTTCAATGCATCCAGAACAAAAGCAGTGAAGTGGTATTGTCTGATTCAATAAAACTCATTGAGCAGCTTAATGGTCAGCGATTTATACTTTCCGGAGGATGTGAAATAACTGTTGCCACGCCCGTTGACAACCTGCTAGCTATGAAGAAAAGTTGTGATGCGTAGGGCCTTGTCACGTACAGTCTGCAAGTCTTCAAGTCTTCAAGTCTGCTAATTCCGAGTCCTCCAGAGTACATCCTTACTTCATAAATCGTTAATCTGAAATCATAATTTTTCTTATTTCGCGTTTCCTTTTTGAATCAATCAAAACTACCATGAATTCTAAAACTGCATTGCTATTTGTGGCAATTTCACAGTGTTTAGCTGGTATCGCAACCGGGCAACTCACAACAATAAAAATTAACTCATCCCTGATGTATAAACCGGAAAAAAATGTTTTCTACAAAGCGATACGACAGGATGGATCGACCTATTCATTCAGCCGGTGGACTTTTGGCAACCCTTCAATTTCCCTGGGTTTACTTGCAAAAAATGAACAATATCACCAGGTGGATTTCTGGCCGGTCTCATTCAGCTCTGAATCAGAAAAGCTGCTGGACACCACAACAATGACAATTATTGAAGGAGATAAAGAAATCCTGGTTTCAGGGATGGCCAGATACAGGTACAGGCTCATTTCCCCGGTGTCTTCGAATTCCTGGATCTACCCCTATATAGATGTCGGGGCTTTTTTCTATTATCACCATATCAATTTTAAACCTTTTGTATCCCTCAGTTATCCGGAAAATGAAACTGAGTTTTCAATCGGACCTTCCATTATACCAGGTGTAAAATTCAACATTGGAGAAAGGATCTACCTCGATTTTAATATTCCGGTCAACCTGGTTGAAGCATACCTGACCAGGCATCATACAGATAATCCGGTATTGCCCAATGAATTAAGGACATCGTCAACCCTCAGTATTTATACATTCCGTCGATGGACTGCCCAGCTTGGTGTTGGAATTTATCTGTGATCAAAACATAAAAGTTAATCATCAGGCTGGTATCCAGGGAAGGATTTATATTTTTGTGGATTAATTTCGGTTACATTTATTATATTTATCCTGAAATTTAAATCTTTTCAAAATGAGTGAAATCCTTGATAAACTTGCTTACTGTATTGAATTTGGTAAGATCAACAAAGAATCTCCCTATCCTCCCGACATGAAGGGGCAGGATGGCGCAGATGAGTATACAAAACAGGCTCTCGACAGTGGCGTACCGCCCAATGATATCCTCAAAAAAAGCCTTATTATAGGAATGGGGAAAGTGGGTGTCAAGTTCAGGGAGAACAAGATCTTTGTTCCCCAGGTGCTGATGTCAGCCAAAGCCATGGGCACTGCCATGGAACATCTGAAGCCGTTTTTTCAATCGGGAGAGGTAAAAAGAAAAGGGAAATTTATTATTGGAACTGTTGCCGGCGACCTGCACGACATTGGAAAGAACCTTGTGAGCATGATGGTAGAGGGCTCCGGCTGGGAAGTTATTGATCTGGGTGTGGATGTAACCGCTGATAAGTTTATAGAAGCCATAGGAGATAACCATGATGCAATCGTAGGCCTGTCTGCCATGCTTACAACCACCATGACCAACATGGAAAACATTGTGCAGAAGATCAAGGCAAAGCATGATGATCAGAAAGTTATCATTGGCGGAGCGCCCCTTAATGATGATTTCAGGGAAAGTATTGGAGCAGATTATTACTCACCGGATCCACAGGGGGCCATTGAATATATTAATTCCCTTGCATAATTTTCTCCTTACAAATTTAGGGGGTAAATATCATTGGAGGTTGTTGCGGAACTACCCCTGACCATATACGTTATATTGCACAAAAAATAAGTCGCTGATATTATCTGCAAGCAAGCCTGCCGTTTGGTAGTACAGGATACCAGAATGAACACAAAAAGCAGTTCCGGAATTTTAAAATTCCATTTCTCTGAACTTGGTGTCACTCCATCAAAGATTGAGAGATTAATGGGATATGAATCCGGATCAGCTCCGGATCCCATCAGAGATATCATACAATCTGTTTTTGACGAGGCTGATGAGATCACTGACATTCAGGGAGCATATGAACTGATCCCGCAGTTTAAGGCTGAGAACGGTCATATTATGATTAAGGATAAGACCTTCCTGACTGGCAAAATCGTTACTCATTATCTCAAACCTTCAGCATCACTGGCATTTTTCATTTTCACAGCAGGCAAAGAAATTGAGGTACGGTCGAAAAAATGCTTTGCCGTAAATGATCCAATGAAAGGATATGCATATGATGTACTTGGATCAGAAACAGTGGAGGCGGCGGTTGACAAGATGCAGGATGAGCTTGAGCAAAGAATGCTGGCAGAGGAGTTAAAGATAACCAACCGTTATAGCCCTGGGTATTGTGAGTGGCCGGTAAACGACCAGTTTAAGCTCTTTTCATTCTTCCCGGAAAAGTATTGCGGGATTACCCTTTCAGAAACAGCCCTGATGAATCCTATTAAATCGGTCAGCGGAGTAATAGGCATCGGACCAGATGTAAAAAAACACCCCTACTCGTGTCAGATCTGTGATGCACTGAACTGTATCTATAGAGACAAGAGATGATAATCCAAAACACCATTACCAATTGGCTGTTATCCGCAGAACCCCGGAGTCTGTTTTTCGTGCCTGGAAGGATCGGAAAAATTTAACGCTCCCTAACTCATTGACTCACTGGATATTGTTATTATTTTACTACATCTTTAGTCGATTTAACTAATTATTTAGTTGTTATTACGAAACATTTAGTTATATTTGCCGTTATAAATCTAAAATCATTCCTATGAAACTAGCCTGAAAATTATTAGCATAATTTGCACGTACAAGCATGCTGGTAATTTTCAACGCGAGTTTCATGTGGCCATAGAAAAATAAATATTATCACATGAAAGCTTTAACCAACGCAGAAGAACAGATCATGCAAATCCTCTGGGAGATTGAAAAGGGCTTTGTCAAGGACATTATTGAACAAATGGTATCACATAAACCAGCCTATAACACGGTATCGACCATTTGCCGTATCCTTGAAAAGAAAGGATTTTTGGATTATAAACCATATGGTAATTCACACCAATACTTTCCACTCGTTTCAAGAGAGGAATATACGACACAGTACCTTAACAATTTCATGGAAAACTATTTCAATAATTCATTTGAGAATCTTGTCTCGTTTTTTTCCAGTAAGAATAAGATAAAGATGAAGGAAGCAGAGCAGATAATCAATATGATGAATGAAATCAAAAAAGAACATAATGATGAATAATATTTTGATATACTTATTTCAATCGGCCATGTGCCTGGGCATATTGTACCTGGTGTATTATTTCCTTTTAAGAAAAGACACCATGTTCTCCCTTAACAGGATTTACCTTCTGACTATTGCTTTATTTTCTGTATTTATCCCTTTGCTGAACATTCCCTTAGGCGGATCATCAATAACCGGTGGTTATGTTGTCAGCCTGGAGGAAATAAGAGTATCCTGGGGAACCGAATCAGGGATGATCCAGAAGCTGGATTTCTTTACAGTATTGCTGTCCATCTACCTGCTTGGTGTGGCTGTATTGTTAATCAGGATGTTTATTTCCATTATCCGGATCATCTTGCTTGTCAGGAACAATGAGATGATAGAGACCAATGGGGCCAGGATTATTGTATCGGATCAGAATATATCCATTTTCTCATTCCTGAATCTTGTATTTGTGAGCAGGCAGCTTTATCAAAGGTCTGAACTGCAGCCTATACTGATCCATGAACAGACCCATATTAAGCAGCTTCACACCCTGGACCTGTTTATTGCTGAATTTCTGACCATTGTCCAGTGGTTTAATCCTGCAGCCTGGATCCTGCGCAGGTCGATTCATGAAAACCATGAATTCCTCGCGGATAAGGAAGTACTGGAATCGGGATATAATATCCGGTCATACCAGATAAAAATCATCGAAGAGCTTTTTGATGTTCAACATATACCCGTTACACACTCTTTTAATAAATCAATAACAAGTAAAAGATTAATCATGATGAAGAAAACAAAATCACCCGGGTGGGCTAAATACAAGGTATTGCTTGCCCTGCCCCTGGCTGCCATATTGTTCTTAATTTTTGCATGCAGTCAGAACGATACTGAATTATTATCAGGAGAGGATCCTGAAAAAACGGAAGAAAGCATTGTTTATCTCAAACCGGATGTAATGGCTGAATTCCCGGGAGGTAATATGGAAATGCGAAAGTATATAGCCACGAACTTAAAATATCCCGTTGAAGCTGCGGAAAATGGGGTGCAGGGTAAGTTTTATATCCAGTTTGTTGTTAATGAGAAGGGCAAAGTCGAACAATTTATCAACGAAAAAGGTGAAGGAGATCTTCCTCCACCCCCACCACCAAAAGATTTGAATAAAACTTCCGATGGAGATCCACCCCCTCCACCCCCTGAACCGGAAACTGTAGAAGCTAATGGTGTGGTTGTTGTGGCATTCAAACCACCGGAAGATCAAAAGACCAAATATGATCCAAGACATGTTGAGTTATTAGAGGAAGAAGCCCTAAGGGTAATCTTATCGATGCCTGATTTCAGTCCGGCGATGAAAGATGGCAAGCCAGTAAAAACAATGTTTACCCTGCCCATTAATTTCATACTACAATAAGGATTATCAGCCTTTCTTAAACCGCAAGGGTCTGCTGTGATCTTTGCGGTTTTTTTTTGTTATTTTGCTGACTGAAGTCCGTTTATCATTATGAAAAAATTCTGTTTCCTGTGCTTTCTGATTATTACCTTACTGCATGGCAAACAAGTTGTTGCCCAGGAATACGATTCCGGAATAGGTGTCCGTGCAGGTTTAAATCCCGGTATAACGGGAAAGATATTCATGGCAAGGCATAGTGTTTTCAAGACCATGGGAGCCCTGGAAGGGATTGTTGCGGTCCGGTTTAAGGGTGTTGCGGTCACGGGCTTATATGAATTTCATACCGAGGTCTTTGACACGAAAGGTTTATACCTCTATTTTGGTGGCGGGATCCATGTGGCTTATTGGGACAGTGAAGAAGTCTTCTGGGAAACAGACAACAGCGGAATGCAAACTTATGCAGGGCTTGATGGAATAATCGGACTGGAATATGTGGTTCAGGACTTCCCATTAACGTTCGGGATGGATTGGAAACCCAATCTCAATCTCATTGGCGATAATGCCGGGATCATTGATGACATTGCTGTTTCTGTAAGGTATTATTTTGATTAAACTGTTATGGATAAAATCAATAAAATTAAAAATAGCAAAATTGCTTCCAGTGCAGGCTGGGTTTCTATTATCACCAACATTCTCCTGTTTATCTTAAAATACTGGGCTGGTGTTGTTACTGGTTCTGTAGCGATCATTGTGGACGCATGGCATACCCTGTCTGACTCTCTCAGTTCTGTTATTGTTATTCTCAGTATCAGGATTTCCAGGAAGCCACCCGATACGGATCATCCGTTTGGTCATGGAAGGGCAGATCTGATAGCTTCACTGATCATTGGCTTCATGCTCGGTGTGGTGGCCATAAATTTCTTTATTGAATCTGCTGAAAGACTAATGAATAAGGATGCAGTCCAGTTTGGCCGGTTTGCCCTTATTGTGATCATCATTTCAATTCTGTTCAAAGAATTTCTTGCGCAGTATGCTTTCATGGCCAGCCGGAAGACAGGTTCAAAAGCTTTGAGGGCAGACGGCTGGCACCACAGAAGTGATGCGATTTCTTCCGTCCTTGTCTTAATTGGGATTTTCCTTGATGATTTTTTCTGGTGGATTGATGGGGTACTTGGCATCCTGATCAGCCTGCTGTTAGTATATGCTATGTTTGAAATACTAAAGGATTCAATCAGTCGTATCCTGGGTGAGAAACCCGACAATGAACTGGTTGCAAAGATCCGGGAAATATGTCAGCGCTGCAGTGGTATACTCCTCTATCCACATCACTTTCATATTCACCGGTATGGAGATCATTCAGAGCTGACGCTCCATATCAATTTACCGAAAGACCTGAGCCTGGAGCAGGCTCATAACATTGCAACGGAAATTGAGGAAGCGATCAGGGAGGAATTGGACATGGAGACGACGATTCATATGGAACCTTTATCGGTGAGCGGTGAACGGTGAGCCGAGGGTTTGGGGATTGGGAATAGGGCATGGATAATAATATTGTAAAATCGTACACATATCCCACACTCGCACCCGCTGATCACTGATCACCGATCACCGATCACGGTTCAGCGTTTACAAACGCTGAACCGTCATTCCGCCATCAACATTTATTACTGCACCGGTGGAGTATGGAAAACTGCCTGAGGCCAGGGCTAACGCAGCTTTTCCTATATCTTCCGGGAGTCCCCAGCGGGTTTGGATAGTAAGGCCTTCACGCAACATCTTATCATATTTCTGTTTGACGGTTGCGGTCATGTCTGTGAGTGTAATACCGGGCCGGATCTCATAAACAGGAATATTATCACTCCCCAACCTTGCAGCAAAAAGTTGGGTCATCATGGACATACCCGCTTTGGAAATACAATATTCGCCCCTGTTTACCGATGCCATTACTGCACTCACCGAGGAAATATTAATAATGCAGCTTTCAAAGCCCTTAAATTCCCTTTTCTGATCGATCATCCAGCGGGAGACATGCTGGGTCAGGAAGTAAGGACCTTTAAGGTTGGCATCCATCACCTCGTCATAACTTTCCTCTGTGGCTTTCAGTATATCTGTTCGCTTCCGTGGAGCCATCCCGGCATTGTTCACCAGTACATTGAGCCGGTTAAAATGAGATCTGATGGCTGCCAGTGCTTTATCCCGGTCTTTTGCTGATGCAACGTTCCCCTGAATGTATAGTACATCGGCTCCCAATTTTTTTAACTCTTCCAGGGCATCTGATACCTGGTCTTTGATCCTCATACCAAAAATAGCCAGGTCAAACTCATTTTTTGCCAGTTCCCTGGCGATTCCAAATCCAATTCCACGGGATCCTCCTGTGACAAGTGCAACTTTTTTCATAGTATAATAATTAGTCATCCCGAACTTGATTCGGAATCTGTAAGTATTTGATAATTAGATCTTGAACTAAATTCAGGATGACAGAGATTTAACTTAAATCTTACCAAGCGTAATCCATTTTCTTTGTTTCCAGCTTTCTATTCCGGCTTCCGCCAGTTGAACACCCTTTGCTCCCTCCAAAAGATTCCAGCGAAATGGTTCATTCCATGCAACGTGCCTGAGAAACAGTTCCCATTGTATTTTAAAGGCATTATCATATTCTTCTTCCTCATATACCGGTTTCCAGTCGGAATAATAATCAATTTGTTTAGGTACATCCGGATTCCACACAGGTGTTGGGGTAGAATCGTAATCCTGTGTAACCACATCCCGTAAACCAACAATGGCCGATCCTTTGGTTCCATCTACCTGCAATACCAGCAGATCATCCCTCCTCACCCTGGTCACCCACGATGAATTGAACTGTGCATAAATCCCACCTTCAAGTTCAAAGGTTGCATAAGCGGCATCATCGGCAGTACAGTTAAATTTATCTCCCTTCTCGTCCACCCTTTCGGGAATGAGAGTCATACCCTGACAGGAAACCGCCAGAACTGTTCCAAAAAGGTCATCAAGTACATACCTCCAGTGGCACAGCATATCGATGATTATACCCCCTCCATCTTCTTTCCTGTAGTTCCATGATGGTCGTTGTGCCGGCCGGGTAAATCCTTCAAAAACCCAGTAACCAAAGTCACCT
Organism: Bacteroidales bacterium; assembly: GCA_016783865.1. The sequence goes on along the minus strand of JADHVS010000029.1, from coordinate 7,946 downwards.
TTAACTGACAGTATCCTGCCGAAAAATCCTGAATCGATCAGTCTTTTCAGCTTGATCATCCCGGGAAGCCACAATTTATCCTGGACCACGCCGGATTTTACTCCGGCATTCTCAGCCAGCGCATGCAGTTCAACAGCATGTTGCAAACTATTCGCCACAGGTTTTTCACAATATACATGCTTTCCAGCCTCAATGGCCATTTTTACCGCTTCGACCCTTCTGTTGGTCGTCTGTGCATCAAAATAGACCTGGTATTGGGGATCTGACAATACGCTTTCCAGGTCGGTGGTGTATTTGCTGAATCCGGATTGTTCTGAGAGTTTCTCTAATTTATCCTGGTTTCTCCCCACGAGCACAGGTTCAGGTATAATTATATCACCATGTACATTCCGGATTCCTCCCTGATCACAAATGGCCTTAATGGAACGCAACAGATGCTGGTTTGTCCCCATCCTTCCGGTCACTCCATTCATGATGATACCTATTTTCTTCATATAATTTTTAATTTGGAATTTGGAATTAAACATTTCTTACGAAAGATTCTTTAATTAATTCGATGTAATTGTCCTGATCCATGGCCCAATATTTTTCTGAAAAAATCTCCACTTCCACGGGTCCATCAAAACCCGCAAGTATAATCCAGTTCCAGATTTGCCTTATAGGTATACATCCTTCACCCATCAGTCCCCTGTCTAATAGCATATTTTCTGTAGGCACTTTCCAGTCGCATATATGAAAAGCAAATATTTTATTCATTCTGCCGCACCGGAAGATCTCCTCTTTGAGTGACGGGTCCCACCAGGTGTGATACACATCGATAACCACCCCAAGCCAACCGGAATCTAATTGTTCAACCAGGTCGTTTGCCTGCTTCAGGGTATTTATGGCTGACCGGGTATCTGCATACATAGGGTGCAGCGGTTCAATTCCCAGTTTAATTTGGTACTGTTCTGCAAAAGGAACCAATTCCACCAGTGCGTCATATATCTGATTTACAGATTCATTTAATACCTGACCCGGATCGGCACCGCATACTTGGACCAGTAAAGGTGCTCCAAGTGCGGATGCCTCCTCAATGGCCTTTTTATTTTCTTCAATAGATTTTTTCCGTTTTCCAGCCTCCGTTGAAGGGAAAAATCCTCCCCGCACGAGGGAGGCTATATTCAAACCGTTTCCCCTTAGCATATCACCCACTTTCACGGGATCACGGTCATTCAGTGTGTGCCTCCATACCGATACGGCAGGGATACCATGGATCCTATATTTCCGTGCAACCTCCTCAATAGTAAGTGGCTTTACCGTCTCTGTATGTATGCACAACCTCGAAAGATCTGTCATGAATAATTTGGAATTATCAGATGCAATTAAAAAATCTGTAATATGGTTCTCCGGTCAATATTTTGTTTAAATAAAGTGCTGCTTCGCGCATGTGATAATCACCCCACATCGATGATTCACCATTAGGGACCTGACTTCCTTCCGGAACATGATCCCAACCATTGGGCCGGTGATAGATTGAATGTAATAATATTCCCTGGTGTTTAGAACCGGTACTTAGATAAGGCTCTTCCAGAAGGGTATCCATAACTGTCAGACCAGCCTGCCAGAACCTTTGGGACTCCGCCTGGTCTACAGGATGCAAAATCCTGCCCAACCTGAACAATCCCTGTGCGGCAATGGCCGCTGCCGAGCTATCAACCGGTTCGAATGAATTAAACGGATCTGCCTTTTGGGTAAGATAATTACCCATCATAAGCAGGGCGGGTGCACCGGTATCCCAGTAAGGAATTCCATCGGCCGCAGTGTTTTCAATATAGAAATTACAAGTCGCCAGGGCAGCCTTTAAAAATATCTCTTCAATCTCATTGCGGCTCCCAAACATCTGAAGTTCATCATCGGGGATCTCCCGGAGCAGTTCCATCTCTTCGGTAAAACCAAGCATGGCCCAGGCCAACCCCCTGGTCCAGGTTGAAAAAGGAGAATAACCCTGTTGCGTATTGGGACAACGGTATTCACCGCTATTTATATTAAAGATGCTTTCGTGGGCTGTCCGGCCCGACACATCATACGAATCCCTCCCGTCTCCATAGTAAACCGAATAAGAGGCAGTGGCCCTGGCATGATCGATCATTCTTCCCAGCAAACTGACCGCTTCATCCTGTTCGGCTTGCAGGTAATGTCCCAACAGATGACTCACAGCCAGTATCCTGCAGGAGCGTATGGTATCGACAAAAAGTGAATGCGGTCCATTAAAACTGTAAATAAATCCACCATTGGTAATCTCAGACCACCTGGAGGCTTGCACAGCTCCGGATACCTTCAGGGCCAGTTCGTAGAATGACTGCTCCCAGTTATCGTGATCAATTTTGCCTTCTTTCATTAAGCGCAACAGATTGCCATATGTTGAAATATTATTGAATCCATGATCATGAACTCCGATGTGACTGACATGTCCCGCCATATTCTCAACGGTATTTCTTCGGCCGATTTCCAGAAATTCCTTATCCCCGGTTGCATCAAATTGCAGAATGGCTGATCCATATTCAAAACCCTGTGTCCAGTTTGTCCAGCCAAGGGTGGTATATTTACCATTGACAGTAAAAACAGGCGATTCCTTTTCGTGGTCGTATTCCTTCTCGATCCGGCTGATTTTCTGACCTGAAATCTCCCAGAATCTGGCAAGCTTAGATTTGAGATCTTCTATTTTCAATGAGGAATTAATTTGCATCATGCTGTAGAATTATTTGACTTTTGATGGGTGACCGGAAGCAAAATTATTAAAATCGTCAGAATCATTAAAGCAGTGAGCAGGAATAAATCCATTGTTATTCCCAAAAGTGCGGAAGAAATCGGGCATACCCGGGATGAAGGGTTTGCAGATAATGTATGTTGTTACCAGTGGGGTAAAAACCAGCACTACCAGACATATTGCGATCACGATACAAATCAGCCAGGGGATCTTTGAAACCATTCGTTTTCCAAATTTTGGTTTTCAATATATTAAAAATTGTCGTACCAATTGCCTGGCAAGGGACATTTTCGTTTCTGCCGGGTTTTGTTTGTTATAAAAACTTTATTTTCAGTCCGATTCGTCGTATATTTACTTAAAATCGGATGAACATGAAAAATCGTCTAATTACATTTTTTTTCTGCATAATTCTCCTGCTGATTGTCGTTCCAGGAAAGGTATTTTCCCGCGATTATTTTGAATTTGTCCAACAAGATACTGTACATTCGTTTGCCGGCAAGGTGATTGATAAAGACACCCGCAGACCCATTATTTTCGCTACCATATTTATTGCAAATACCCGGATTGGGACGGTAACCAATTCTGAGGGGGATTTCCTTATAAAAGTTCCGGATATTCTCAGGAAGGGCGACATTGGTGTAACACATCTGGGATACTCAACCCTGATTGTTCCTATATCCTCACTTGAGCATGAAGGTAATGTGCTTGAACTCGCTCCTGCCAAATACCCGATAAAAGAAGTGGTAATACGAAATGAAGATCCCCTGGAATTGATGCGCCAGGCTGTTAATAACATAAATGAAAATTACAGCGGGGTACCTGTGATGATGACCTCTTTTTACAGGGAAACAATTAAACAAAACAGGAGTTATGTGGCCATAGCGGAAGCTGTTCTGGAAGCTTATAAGGCGTCGTACAAGAAGACAACGGAAGGTGACCGGGTGCGCGTTTTTCAGGGAAGAAAGAGCCAGGATGTAAAAAAGATGGATACCATTATATTTAAGTTTCAGGGTGGGCCTTATACTTCTTATTTACTGGATGTCGCGAAGCAACCGGGAGAATTACTGACTCCGGAGGCTTTTAAATTCTATGACTACACCATGAGGGGTATTGTATCCATACATGAAACCATGGCATATGTCATTGAATTTGATCAGAAGGATATCATTGATTTTCCGTTGTATTCCGGAAGGATCTACCTCGATACCGAAAACCTTGCTATTGTCGGTTTGGAATTTTCGATCAGTAAAAAGCGGATTGAACAGGCCAGCGATTACCTGATCAGGAAGAAGCCCCTGGGGCTGAATGTTGATGTGGCCAGTGGAAATTACCTGGTCAATTACAGGAAAATCGACGATCTCTGGTACCTGGCATATGTGCGCACCGAATTGAAATTCCAGGTCAAATGGAAAAAGAAACTATTCAGGTCGACCTATATTACCACTTCAGAAATGGCCATAACCGATTTTGATACCGATCATATTGATAAGTTCAAAATGAAGGAAACGGCCAAACTTACCGATGTTTTTGTTGATAATGTTACGGATATGGAAGATCCCGACTTCTGGGGAGACTACAATATTATCAAGCCTGAAGAATCGATTGAAGCTGCGATTGAAAAGTTGAGCAAGAAACTTAAAAGAAGAACTGAGTGAGAGTCTACAAGTCTTCAAGTCGCCAGTCAACGAGTCTGTATGACTGTGGACTTGCAGACTATTACTTGCTGACTGAGGACTTGCAGACTGTGGACTATTTAATCATAGTCTCAGATCCCGTGAATTTTCAACCATCCAAAATTTTAACAAATTAATTATAGGGTAAAATACGCCTTCCTTATCCTATATACAGTAAAACCTATTTATTGTTTTCCATTAAAGCAGTTGAATAATGAAAAAGCAGTTGTTTTGTTCATATATAGCGTCAGGTAAGCCGGTTTTGGTCGTATTGTTTTTAATTATGGCATGGATGCCTTTGAGTCGGGCAAAAATGACAGCCTCCGACCGGCCGGCTTACTTTTTAGATGATTCTGTTAAGTATACCTCTTACATTGGCCGGGTACTTGAAAAGGACACAAAAAAGCCGGTTGTATTTGCCAACGTACAGATCTTCGGGACCAATATAGGCACCGTAACAAATTCGGACGGGGATTTTCTTATCAAAATCCCTGATACCGGAGATGAAAAACAGCTCATTATTAACCACCTGGGATTTAAAAAATCAGTAGTAGACGTAAAGGATCTTAGTCAGAAAAGGAATATCATTTATTTAGAAATTGCCTCGATACCTATTCAGGAGATCACCATTCGAACAGATGATCCGCTTGACCTGCTGTATGCTGCCATGAAGCAGAGGTCTTCCAATTACAGTATGGATCCTGTTATGCTTACTTCCTTTTACCGTGAAACCATCCAGCAAAACAAGAATTACGTGGCAGTAGCAGAGGCTGTTATCGATATTTATAAAGCACCCTACCTGAGTCCCGCCGACAAAGACCGTTCCAAGATTTTCAAGGGTAGAAAAAGTCAGGATGTAAAGAAAATGGATACAATCTATTTCAAGCTTCAGGGGGGACCTTATTCAGCCCTGATGCTTGATGTTGTTAAGAATCCGGGTGAGATCCTTTCATATGACTTCTTTGAATTTTATGATTACGAGCTGAATGGCATTAGCTATATCCAGGATCGTTTGGCTTACGTAATCAGTTTCAAGCAAAAAAGAAATGTAACAGCCCCTTTATACCAGGGAAAGATCTACCTGGATGCTGACAATCTTGCTTTTACAGGACTCGACTTTCAATTGACCCATGATGATCCGGCGGAGGCCGCTCAACTCCTGGTCAGGAAGAAGCCATCCAATATGAAAATTGACGTGGAAGAAGCGAATTACCTGACCAAATACCGTGAAATTGACGGAATCTGGTACCTGGCCTATGTCCGTTCTGAAGTGGTCTTTACATGTAAGTGGGATAAGAAGCTATTCAAATCAACCTATACTGCAATGACTGAAATGGCTGTAACAGATATTGATAAAGAGAACCTGAACCGTTTCAAAATGAAGGAATCATCCCGGTACTCTGATGTACTTACTGAACAGGTAACTCAATTCGAGGATCCGGATTACTGGGGAGAGTACAATATTATTAAGCCGGATGAGAATATTGAAGCAGCGATTGATAAGCTGAACCGGAAACTGAAGAAACAACTTTAGACGTGACGAGTGATGAGTGACGAGTGACGAGTGATGAGATGTGTGAGTGTGTATGTCAGGAGTGGTAGTGTAAGATTTTTTCTACTTTTGTAAATTATATAAAGTCCCTAATTTTCAGGATTTTGGATAAAGACAGGATATTAATAGAAAAGTTTAAGACCGGTGATATGGTTGCTTTTGAACAATTGTTCAGGAAATACTATAATGAATTATGCGGATATGCATACCAGTATTTCAGTGACCGGGACACGGTGGAAGATATAGTCCAGGACCTGTTTTATAAATTATGGCAGAAAAGGGAGAGACTTGAGATCAGAACTTCTTTTCGGGCTTATTTATACCGGGCGGTTTACAATAATACCCTGCAGGTGTTGAAGGAAAAGAACAGTTTGCAACCCATCGAAAGTGAACATGGCACCTATGAGGTCATTTTGAGTGAGGAGATTTTTGATACGGTTGAATCAAAAGAGATTCATCTGATCATTGAGAAGACGTTAGAAAAGATGCCGGAACGAGTAAGAAAGATTTTCGAGTTAAGCAGGTTCGAGGGATTGAGATACAGGGAAATTGCTGAACACCTGTCCATTTCTATTAAGACAGTTGAAGCAAATATGGGTAAAGCTCTTAAAATTTTCAGAAAATCGCTTCGGGAATATGTGGTGGAACGGTGAGCGGAGGGTGTGGGAGTGGGTGTGAGTGTGGGAAAATGAAATTAATATTAAAACGAGTTAATAAGACTATGGAAAACGGAACTAATTGGGAGTTGATCGCAAAATTCCTGAATCAGGAAGCTTCTGAACAGGAAAGTCAAGAGGTTGAAGAAAGGATCAAAACTAATCCTGAATACCGTGAAATTATTGAGTCAGTGAAGCAGACCTGGCCAAAAAACCAAAAGAATGAAAAGATGATGGAATTTAAAACAGATAGTGCCTGGGGAAAGGTTAAAGACAAGATTGAGCAGGAAAGTCAGCACCAGGCTAATAAAAGCCGAGAACAAACCTCTCCTGTTGTCAGGATTGCTTTTGCCCCTTTATTGAGGATTGCAGCAGCTATTCTTATTATTGCCGGCCTGAGTTATGCCGGATATAAGGTGTTTGTCCAGCCCGGTCAGGTTAATCAGGGCATGGTTGTCGCCAATAATGATCTGGAAAAAACAGTTGAATCTGTTCTTCCTGACGGATCGACTGTCTTCCTTAAATCAAACGGGAAAATCAGATATCATGATGAAGAATCGGGATCACGTGTTATTCAGCTGGATGGGGAAGCCTTCTTTGATGTGCTCAGTAATCCTGAACGGCCCTTTATTGTTGAAACCGGCCAGGCCAGGATCACCGTGCTGGGCACTTCCTTTTCGGTTCATAATGACGAAGCCAGCAACCAGGTGAATGTATTTGTTGAGTCGGGAAAGGTACTTCTTTCAGACAAAAACATGACGGATCAATCAATTATACTCGAACCTGGATTTATCGGGAAGCTTACTTTAAGTGAATTAAAGAAAGAAGTCAACCGGAATGAAAACTACCTGGCCTGGAAATCGGGCAAGCTGGTTTTCAGGGAAACGGAACTTGAAAAAGTGATTGATGACCTGAACAGGACCTACAGCACACATGTTATTCACGGAGATACCAAAATCTCAAACTGCAGATTCACCGGTACTTTCTATAACCAGCCTGTTGATTCTGTGGTTCAAGTACTGGGTACTGTTTTTAACCTGCATATAGAAAAAACGAGGTCTGAGATAATTTTATCCGACGAAGGATGCCAGTGAACCGGTGAACGGTGAGCAGTGAACGGTGAGCTTATTATACTGTAGAATAATTAAGGCCGCAATGAACGTTATGTTCGTTGCGGTTTTTTTAGTGCGCCCGGCAGGGCGCTGATACTTGGAGGTGAAAGTCCTCTATGCACCCGGTAAGGGGAAGCATTAGCCGAAGGCAAGGGCAAACTCGTGAGGGGATGTCTGAAGGAAGCTGGAGGCAAAACACTGACC
>JADHVS010000175.1 GCA_016783865.1 Bacteroidales bacterium | reverse complement strand
GGGAAGCGCAAATATCTCATCACATTATATTGAAAAACAAATTGGCCTTGGGAAGGGTGATTTATATAATGAAAGGCAGTTAGCTGAGATCACCAACCGGATTGACGAAACTTCATTTCTCAGGGAGATTAAGCCATACGAGATCGAGTTTTTTAAGGGTAATGCCGATGTGTATGCCTATCTTGAAAAAGCAAGGGCCAACCAGTTTAACGGTATCGTCGGGATCCTTCCGAACCATGAAAAAACAGGTAAACTTCTATTAACGGGCGACCTGAACCTGTTGCTTCTCAACTCATTTGGAAGGGGAGAATCAATGTATATACACTGGAAAAAACTTGAACCATTTACCCAGGAACTGAACATGAGGGGTGCGTATCCCTATCTGTTTTCATCTTCAGTCGGAATAGGGGCCCGGTTTCATTTGCTGAAACAGGATACCAGTTACCTGACTGTTAATCCTGAACTGGAGTTTCGATTCTTTTTAAAGGGATCAAATTATTTCAGGATTTTTTATGAGTTGCAAACCAACCGATCCCTGGTGACCGGAGATGAGGAGCTGATCTACCTGCCCCCTTTTTCTGACCTTAACACAACATTATATGGATTGGGCTTATACATCAACAGGCTCGACTACCTGTTTAATCCCCGCAGGGGTGTCATGGCCCGGGCTGATATGGCACTTGGATCGAAGAAGATCCGCAAACATTCAAATGTCAGTGATGCAGTTTATGAAGATGTGGATCTGAAATCAACCCAGTTTCAGTTCGAGGGTGAAGTATCGCTTTTTGTTCCGGTAGGGGCCAGATGGGCCATACATGCCAGGAATTTGTCGGGACATATCCAGAATCAGAGGCTTTTTGAAAATGAACTGTTCCGGTTGGGTGGTATTCATAATATCCGTGGTGTTGATGAGAACTCAATCTATGCTTCAAGCTATATACTTGGAACCCTGGAAATGCGGTTTTTGTTTGAACGGAACTCAAGCATGTTCCTCTTTTTCGATGGGGGATACTATAAAAAGGAAATTCCGGAGGATCAGGTTGATGATACACCCATGGCATTTGGTGCTGGCATGAACCTGCAAACACGAGCCGGGATCTTTACGATAAACTATGCAGTAGGACGGCAGTTAGGTAATCCTGTTAACATTGGTAATGCAAAGGTGCACCTCGGCTATGTGAATAGATTTTAGCCGTGAATCGTGAATCGTGAATCGTGAATCGGAAAACGAAGAACGATGATCACGTTTTAACTTCAAATTCGACACCCATTTCAGTGGCGATTTCTTTCAATTCATTTGCGACCTTGGGTATAATACTAATCCCTTCTTTGCCAATTTTCTGTTCCATGTCTCTTTCCATGTCGCCTGGAATGATTACACGCTGTCCCTCTATACTACGTGCATTCCTTAAAGTCTCGATCCAGAGGTCCATCCGGGCTTTGAACTGTTCGGCCGGTTGAAAACCATCAATACGCATTGCACCGAAGAAATGTCCCATTCCTTCGCCTACCTGTTTATCAGGAACTGGTGCAAAAGCACCAGTAGGCGGAACGAAAGGACCGAAATTTGCTCCGGAAAAAACAGCTGAAAAAATATCGACTATCGAGGCCAGGCAGGAGCCTTTATGGCTTCCATGCTGCAGGTCACCACCAAGAGGGAGCATGGCACCTCCTTTGCTTAAGATATCAGGATCATCGCTGGGATTTCCCTGGGCATCCTGAACATATCCAAAGGGTATTTTTTCTCCTTTTTTTGCAGCCAGAATAAGTTTCCCGCGAGCAATAGCAGTGGTAGAAAAGTCGGCCACAAAGGGTGGTTGTTTTAAAGCCGGGATGGCAACGGCGATTGGATTGGTGCCGAGAAGTTTTTCCAGTGAACCCGGGGGGGCTACCATAGGATTTGCATTGGTCATAGTAATGCCGATCATATCATGTTCCAGGGCCATCATGGCGTAATAACATCCTATACCAAAGTGGTTTGAATTCCTGGTTGATACCCAGCCGGTACCGGCATTTTTTGCCTTTTCAATGGCTATTCTCATAGATGCTTCCGCACCGACCATACCAATGGCATTATCTGCATCAACAACCGCTGTACTCGGACTTTCATGAACTATCCTGACATTCGGTTCGGTATTGATCCTGTTAACCTTCTTCAGGTGATAATAATCTATTATACGGATCATTCCGTGAGAGGCAAGGCCCCTGAGTTCTGCAGCCAGGAAAACCCTGGCAACCGACCTGGCATCCTTCTCGCTGCAACCCATTTTCCGGAAAATGGCTGTTGAAAAATTATTAAGATAATCGTAGCTATACATAATATTTGGTTCATAGTTCCTGGTTCCTGGTTCCTGGTTTTCCGATTCACGATTCACGATTCACGTAAGTTGCTGAAGCCTGAGCTGTCGGCATAATCAGCATATCATTTATATTCACATGGGCAGGTCTGCTAACCGCAAACAAAATTGCCTCCGCAATATCCTCCGCATACAAGGGTGTGAGCCCCTCATATACTTTGGCAGCTTTGTCCTTATCGCCCTTGAGCCTTACCAGGCTGAATTCCGTCTCCACCATCCCCGGCTCAATATTGGTCACCTTAATATTGTGTTTGAGCAGGTCAATCCGCATCCCGCGGCTAAGCGCATCGACTGCAGCTTTAGTACTGCAGTATACACTTCCTTTTTCATATACTTCTCTTCCAGCAATTGACCCAATATTAACAATATGACCGCTGTTTCTTTTTACCATCCCTTTTGCTACCTCCTGGCTCACGTATAATAAACCTTTCACATTGGCATCAATCATGGTTTCCCAATCCTCAAGATTTGCTTCATGGAATAGATCAAGTCCTGCAGCTCCTCCGGCATTATTCACAAGGACATCAATTTCACGCCAGGCTTCAGGCAGTGATTCGAGGGCCTTAACAACTGCATCATGTTTGCGCACATCAAAAACAAGCGGATAAATCTCCGCTTTGGTATCCTTTAAAAGTTTGTCTTTTAGTTGGTTCAGGCGATCACCCCTGCGACCCGTTATAATCACGTTGAAATCGTTCCGGGCCAATAGTGTGGCAGTTGCATATCCTATGCCTGCGGTTGCACCGGTAACCAGGGCTGTTTTTTTCATAAGATTATTGATGATCGGGCAAAATTAGCAAATTCTGGTGATTTGTATTACCAGATGATCCCCGGCACTAATTGTTGCGGTTGGGAAAATCTGATCAGGATTTAGATAAAATAAAACTATATTTGTCAGGGAGTTTCAAACAAATAAGAGTCTAGATGGAAGTAACTGTTCAAACCGCTGAGGAATTGGGTCTTACACCCGAGGAGTTCCAAATGATCCAGGATTTCCTGGGAAGGATCCCCAATTTCACGGAGTTATCAATTTATTCCGTTATGTGGTCGGAACATGCTTCGTATAAGAACTCAATCAAGCTGCTGAAAACCCTTCCCAGAGAAGGAAAAAATCTTTTGGCCGAAGCAGGTGAGGAAAATGCCGGTTTGGTGGATATCGGTAACGGACTGGCCTGTGCCTTTAAAATAGAATCCCACAATCATCCATGTGCCATCGAACCTTACCAGGGTGCGGCAACTGGCGTGGGAGGGATTAACCGTGACATCTTCACCATGGGTGCCCGACCGGTTGCCCAGCTGAATTCATTAAGATTCGGGGATTTGAAAAAAGATCGTACAAAATGGCTGATAAGGGGAGTCGTAAAGGGTATTGGTGATTATGGCAACTCGTTTGGAGTGCCTGTTGTGGGCGGAGAAGTATTCTTCGACGATAGTTATTATATGAATCCATTGGTGAATGCCATGTCGGTTGGTTTAGTCAGGCACGATGAGCTGATTTCCGCCATCGCCACAGGGGTAGGAAATCCTGTTTATATCGTAGGATCCTCAACCGGGAAAGACGGCATTCACGGAGCCACTTTTGCTTCAGCCGATATCACCGAAGATTCGGCTGATGACATTCCGTCAATCCAGGTAGGAGATCCCTTCATGGAAAAATTGCTTCTTGAAGCCACACTCGAACTGAACAGAACCGGTGCAGTGGTCGGTATGCAGGATATGGGGGCAGCCGGTATCATATGTTCCACGTCAGAGATGTCGGCGAAAGGTGAACATGGAATGCGCATTGACCTTGGGAAGGTTCCAATGAGGCAACAAAATATGGAAGCCTGGGAGATACTGCTTTCAGAATCCCAGGAAAGGATGCTTGTTGTGGTTGAAAAAGGAAAGGAAAAAGAGGTCGAGGCAGTGTTTAATAAATGGGACCTGAACTGTGAGATCATCGGCGAAGTGATTAAAGAGGATAAGCTGGAATTTTATGTTGGTGATAAGCTCGTAGCCGAAGTGCCGGCTTCATCTCTTGTCTTGGGAGGTGGCGCACCCCAGTATGACAGGGAAATAAAAGAACCGTCTTATTACAAGGAATTTAAGGAATTCAATATCGACGATATTCCAATTCCAACAGATATTAAAGAAGTTGCATGTTCTCTGGTAAAACATCCGAATATCGCTTCCAAAAAGTGGGTGTTTGAACAATATGACACCATGGTCAGGACCAATAACCTCGCCACCAATTTTCCATCGGATGCAGGTATAGTAAATATCAAGGGTACGCAGACCGCACTGGCGTTAACAACTGATTGCAACGGGCGATATGTTCATGCAGATCCGAAAATCGGCACCATGATTGCTGTAGCAGAAGCTGCCCGGAATATCGTTTGCAGTGGGGCTGAGCCAGTAGCCATTACAAATTGCCTGAACTTTGGCAATCCCTATAATCCGGAGGTATACTGGCAATTTTCAGAAGCAGTTAAAGGTATGGGCGAGGCCTGCAGAAAATTTAACACACCTGTAACAGGCGGAAACGTAAGTTTTTATAACCAGGCCACCATCGACCACAAGACGGAGCCGGTATTCCCGACACCGGTTATTGGCATGCTTGGCATCCTGGAAGATAAGAACCACCAGATGACCCTGGCCTTTAAAGAAAAGGGTGATGTGATCTTTTTGATTGGGAAATCGGTTAATGATATAGCTTGCTCACAATATCTTTATACCTACCATAATAATAAGAAAAGTCCTCCTCCGGTCTTCGATCTCGATTTTGAATATGCGGTCCAGGATGTTGTAAAAGGAGTGATCCGGAACAACCTTATCCGCTCTGCACATGATGTGTCGGACGGCGGATTATTTATTGCCCTTGTCGAATCGGCAATTCCGCGTGATTTGGGATTTGATATTACCACACCTGCCGAAATAAGGATAGATGCGTTTTTATTCGGGGAAGCGCAAAGCAGGATCATTGTTTCGGTGACGCGTTCCAAAGAGACAGATTTTATTGATTTTATGATTGACAGGAACTTCCCGTTTTTAGCATTAGGACATGTCACCAAGGGTGAGCTCAGGATTGACGATCTTTCGTTTGCATTCATCAGTGATGTAAAAAAGGAGTACAATTCATCCCTTGAAAAAATCCTGAACGATAAATCAGAGTGATTTCTTTATCCATTAATAATAAGTGTTCCGGAAACCCGTTCAAATCAAAACACTAAAAATCCATTTGAGAAAAATCCTGATCATATTATTGCTGCTTTCCCTTATGTGGAATTCACAGGCCCAGGTAGCAAGAGTTCAGAACAATCCGGATTATGACTTTAAACTGATCCGTTTCGGGTTCACGGTTGGATTTAACACTATGGATTTTGGGATCAGGCGGCCGGTAACAACAAATTATTTTGCAGATGTTAGCAGTATCGCTCCGGGATTCCAGGTGAGTATTGTATCAGAACTTCGACTTGGAGAGTACTTCGGTCTCAGGTTTCTGCCCGGAATAACATTTGGTCAAAGAACCCTCAACTTTTTTGTGGACTCTACCTTTGACACAAGAATGCAGCTCGAATCGAATTTTCTCGATTTTCCGCTGCTGATCAAGTACAAATCAAAAAGGGTGAATAATTACCGTCCCTATTTTGTGGCAGGTGCCAATGTGAGGTATGACCTGGCTGCCCGGAAAGACTATGAAGAGGATTCAAATATTTATGTCAGGCTTAAGCCCTTTGATGTATATTTTGAAATTGGTTTCGGGGTCGATTTCTACCTTCAATATTTTAAGTTATCTCCTGAGTTAAAATTATCCGTTGGAATGCGGGATGTTCTTGTCGATGATCCTGCGGAAGGCTTTCCACAGTATGTGAATTCCATCGACCGGCTAAACTCCTATGTTGTGATGCTGTGTTTTCACTTTGAATGAATCGTGAATCGTGAATCGGAAGAAAGGATTTAAGGATTCAAGGGGTCAAGGGGTCAAGCGGGGCATGGGAAACGTGAGTTGAGCATGTATGTTCATTATTCCACTACACACAACACTCACACACATGTCTTCCGACTCACGATTCACGATTCACAATTCACGACTGTTTGAATTCCTCTGGAATTCAAACAGTATAATGGCCGCCGCCGCAGCTACATTCAGGGAGTCGGGTTTATCTGCAATTGAAAAGGAAGGGATATAGATTTTTTTATCGATGGATGGATCCAGCTGGTTGTCTATCCCGGCCGATTCATTTCCCAGGACAATAACCGCATTTGAATCTGTTTTTGTTGTGTAGATATTTTCACCTTCCAGATAACTGCCATAGATGGTACCACTTTTTTTTGCCTTAACCAGGCCAAGGTATTCTGCCAGATTCAGATAATGGACCTTTACGGCCATAAATGATCCCATCGTGGCCTGGATCGTTTTTGGATTATACAGATCTACCGAATCGTCAGAACAGATAATATTTTTAACACCAAACCAATGTGCAGTCCTGATAATCGTACCCAGGTTACCCGGATCCCTTATGGCATCCAATACCAGCGTAATACCTTGACCGGATTCGTCGATGTTAAGAGGAGTGACAGGTATTTCAACGATAGCCAATACCTTATTGGGTGTACTCAGTAAAGAGCACTGCTTCAGTTCTTTATCGCTGATATGTACTATCTGTGGGAAGGTGGTTTGCTGTGTCTGAACAGGCGGTTCCCAATCATCGGTACTAAATATCGACCGTATTCTGTATCGGGTGCGGTTGTACTCATCCTGAAGCATTTCAGAAATGATTTTTTCCCCCTCTGCCACAAATAATCCGTGTTTCGCCCGGTACTTTTTTATGGCCAGTGAACGTATTAATTTGATATCGGATTTACTGATCACTTTTTGAATCATGTTAAATGACTGTGAGTGAAGTTAATTATATTTGCTACAATAATGAGCAGTGTATGTAAATATTTATTTCACAGGATGGCTATTTCCATGACGGGTATTACCTGCCTGGTTTTCATCCTCTCTTCCTGCAGCAGCACGAAACATGTGCCTGAAGATGAATATTTGCTGAACAAATATAAATCCAAAATTGATAATCGTGAACTCGACAGAAAAGAACTGGATAGTTATGTAAGACCCAAGCCGAACAGAAGGATGCTTGGCCTGAAGTTTTATCTGGGCTTGTATAATTTGTCGGGGAAGAAAGACAATGGATTAAACCGGTGGTTGAAAAAGATTGGTGAGGAACCCGTCCTGTGGAACGAATACGAAGTCGATAAAAACAGGGAAAGACTCGATCTTTACCTTAGAAACAAAGGTTTCTATTATGCACAGGTGAAGGATTCCACCCGGTTCTCGAAACAAAAAGCCGTGGTTCATTATAGTGTGATTTCTGGAGAACCCTATATCATATCTAAGATTAACTATCACTTTTTAGATACTACCCTTAAGCGATTAATCCTGGGCGATACAGCCGAATCAGTGATCAAAGAAGGATCATTGTTTGACATGGATCTGTTACAGGAGGAGCGCTCAAGAATAGAAGCATACCTTAAACATTATGGATATTATAATTTCAACCAGGAGTATATCCAGTTTCAGGCAGATTCGACAAGGAGTACAATGCAGGTTGAAATTTCTGCTGTTTTCAATGAATATCAATTTAAGGATGAAGTGGGATATTACAGGCAGGTCCCGCATCGCAAGTATGAGATCAACAATGTATACGTTTTTCCTGACTTTGATCAGAAGCAGGCATTACTCAGTTTTGAGGAGTACAGGGATCAGCTTGAGACGCTGGAATACAAGGAGTTTGAATTTTATTTTCAGGACAAGCTTAAAGCCAATCCCAAGGTAATCTCCCAGTCTATTTACATTCTTCCGGGCCAGTTATACAGCATTGACGATGTAGCCCAATCCTATAAGCACCTGGCTTCTCTGCACATATTTAAGCTGGTGAATATTCAGTTCGTCGAGGTTGATCCCTACGATGCTGTTGAACGGGATGTTTATCCCATCGATTGTTATATTCAATTGTCGCCGAGTAATTTGCAATCTTATACAGTAGAGCTGGAGGGCACCAACTCTTCCGGGAATATTGGTGTGGCCGGCAATTTGAGTTATCTGCACAGAAACCTTTTCGGTGGTGCAGAGGCGTTAAATTTTCGAATCAAAGGAGCCCTGGAGTCAATTAAGAAAATTGATGATGGTGGCTTCGATAAAATGGTTGAACTGGGCGCGGAAGCAAAAATTACAGTTCCCCAGTTTCTGTTGCCATTAAAGACTGAGAATTTTATCAGGAAATACAATCCCAAGACAAATATATCCATTGCGTATAATTACCAGAACAGACCGGATTATGAAAGGAGCCTGGCCAAAACTGCTTTGGGATATGACTGGCAGGCTACCAGAACGATGTTTCATATAATGCATCCGTTTGAATTGAACTATGTTAATATGATCAATCGTTCGGATGCTGTTTGGGACCAGATAAGGGATACCTACCTGAGGCATAGCTATGAGGACCGGCTGATCATAGCAACGACATACAGTTTTATTTATAATAATCAGGATATCAATAAGTTAAGGGATTACATTTACATCCGGACAAACATTGAGCAGGCCGGAAACCTGATATCCGGTGTGAATACTGCTATAGGTGAGGCCGATGAGGAAGGATATTTTTCACTCTTTGGAAACCAATATGCCCAATATATAAAAGGCGATGTGGATTTGCGCTATTATCATATGCTGGAAAGCAAAACGAGTCTTATATTCAGGTTTTTTACCGGGGCAGCATATCCTTATGGGAATGCCATTGCTATTCCGTTTGAAAAGCAATACTATTC
>JADHVS010000174.1 GCA_016783865.1 Bacteroidales bacterium | reverse complement strand
GACCTTGCCGGCCAATTGAAGGAACACCCGTTTCATACTCCCGGTAATCTTTCCCCCCTCCCTCTTTGCCATGGCAGGCGGAACAGCAGAAGGAAAACATCAGGTTACCGGCAAGCACTCCCCTCCCACCTTTCAGTTCCCGGAGTGTCTCTATGGAAAAATACTCGAACGGTATCTCTGGTTTGGCCAATCCCATGGTAAAAGTTACCAGGGCTTCAATTTCCTCTTCGGGCAATCCCGTTACCAGCATCTGTGAGCCGGGCGAGACCATCTCAGGGTCCTTGAAGTGTTCCTTTAACCAGTTCGATACAGTTTGCTCACCCTGAATGTTTTGAAAGCTGTATTCGTGTTTCGTTTTTTCGCCCTGCTCTGTCAGATCGGGTCCAACCGTTCCCCCCAGGCCACGGGCTTTATGACATCCAAGGCACCCTTCCCGGTTAAAAATGAACTGCCCATCCCTGAACACATCCGTTCCGGCCATTTTAGCTCCGTCTGAGAAAAGAGCCAGGTGGCATTTCCCGCAGGACGATTGAATGTAAGGATGTTCCAGCATCGGGAATGGCCAGTATACAGATTCACCGGTGGCATGAGCCTGTAGTTTTTCCAGTGCCCTGCCCTGTCCTCCATGACACACAGTACAGCCAAACTTTAATGGAGGATGGTCATCAAGGAAAGAACCGGAATGATTTCTGTATGGCTGCTCAAACAATGATGCACCTGGATTTTCTATTCCTGTATGGCAGCTAACACAACGATCGGTCCTGCCGAGATCCGGAAATTCCAATTGCCTGATTGCAACTGGAAATTTTTCGGCTGATAAAGTATCCATCCTGGCGTATTCTTTCTGATGCTTTTTCCATTCAGAAAAAATCCCTTCCCTTGTCCAGGCAGTAATGATAAGCAGGATCAGCATCACACTGGCTGCAGCAGTAATGAGTTTATATGTTTTTATGTACCTGCTTTCCATATCATCAAATCCTATTGTACCGGCCATTGCGAGGCCGACCAGTAAAATTCCCAGTTTGGCCCCCTGAACCAGATGCCAATGACAGTGAAAATGATTAATCCGATCATGGCACATGCAAACAGGGCAATGGCCGCCATACGGGTTGATCCGGTTTTTCTACGTATAATAATTGCCCAGGACATGTATATCAATGCCAGCAAAGTGGCAGGATTAATTAACATATTAATGATTACTGGCAGGTTCCCGAACCAGTCCCTGAACCATCCAAGATTTATCACGACAGATATCAATGTAATGGTGGTAACCAATGAAAAGGATATGGAGAATAACAAAGTCCTTTTTCCTGGTGCACCTGAAAACCAGGAACCCTTGTAATCATTCTCCTTATCCACATATGGGATCGAGATCAGAAATGCCACAAAAGACAATGGTATCAACAATCCACCTATGAAGGCAGAATAGGAAACCAGCTCCTGGATACCCAGGAAATACCAGGGCGATTTAGCCGGGTTTTCCGGGAAGGATGGATTGGCCTGTTCCATAAGTGGTGCATCTGCAAAAAATGAAACAGATAACAGAATAACCACCACAACGAGCAGGGTGGCAAGCTCAATCCACATCAGAACCGGCCAGCTGTAAAGTTTTTCCGAATCACTGCTCCTTACACCAATGCTCAGGCCGCCATCACGCCTGATCCTCCAGAAATGAAAAGCGGTCAGGACCAGCAGGGAGATGGGCAGAAAAATCACATGCAGCATGAAAAACCTGGTGAGAGATGTCTGTCCCACCGTTTCGCCACCGATCAGCAGTTTCTTAAAGAAACCTCCGATATCAACGACTGATGTAATACCCAGTATGTCAGTCAGTTCCCTGGCGGAGGCGGCAATGTTTGACCCAATGGTTACCGCCCAGTAGGCCAGCTGGTCCCATGGCAATAAATAGCCGCTGAAGCTCATGAACAGTACCACCACAAACATAACCACCCCGATCACCCAGTTGAGTCTCCTTGTTCCGTAATAGGTGCCTGTCAAAAAGGTCCTGATCAGGTGCAGGAAGGTCACCAGTACCATTCCATGTGCTGCCCAACGGTGAATATTCCTGATATACCGTCCCCCCGGTACAATAAACATGATGTCTTTGACCGAGTCGTATGCCCTGTCGACCGATGGGGTGTAATTCATCATCAGGATAAAACCGGTGATGATCATGATCAGGAACAGAAAACCGAGGATCAGTCCAAGTCCAAAAGTGTAGGCAGGATTAAGGACCGCGGGGTGGATTTTTGGACTATGGATATGGAGGAAGAAGTTGCGGGAAACTCTTCGAATACGGTTAACTCCGGTATTTGATTCCTCGTTCACCATCTGACCAAAAGGATTTAAGGATTTGAGGGGTTAAGGGGTTGAGTGTTTCTTTTTTTCAAGTGATTTAATTAATGCTTTCATCATTACAACCAACTCGGTAATAGACCCTTCTATTTCATTATATTCTTTTGCATTAATATATTTCAAATCATTTGCTAAAAGTATTTGTGTTTCCAGTTCACACAAAGATCCATTTGCTATATATAATGAGTGAATATATTCTGGTGTGGTCTTTTTCCCATAACCTTCTGCAATGTTGGATGGTATGGATACTGAGGCCCTTCTTAGCTGTGATGTTAATCCATATCTTTCATCAGAAGGGAATTTCCTGGTTATGGTATAAATCTTCAGGCACAAGGAATAACTCTTCTGCCAAACCTTTAAATCTTTAAACGATTTCAGCATTCATTTAATAATTTCTTATTGTTGATTTATCCTATCACTTAAATCCTCAAATCCTTAACCCCTTAGCCCCTATAATCCCTGGCCCCTATAATCCTTAATCCCTTCTTAAATATTCTCCAATTTATAGTCCGAATCTTCAATCTTCTTCAGATCCACCACCACCTGTCCATCTGCATCTTTATACAGATGATACCATGAAAGATCCTTCGTGGCAGCCCCGGATAAAACCTTTCCCGAAGTATCAAAGCATGACCCGTGGCAGGGACATTCGAATCCATCTGTACTCTTCTCAAGCACACATCCCAGGTGGGTACAAATGGCTGTCACCACCTTTATCCCGCCATGGTCACGGTACACAAACAACTTCTGATCTGGGATATATGTAAAATCGTTAATGGTAAACTGGTTGGGCTTACCTAACTTAAATCGTTTATTATCATAGGATGATCTTGGGAAGATCTGCCTGAGCACGCTGACCGAAGCCAGCACACCGGCAATAGAAGCCAGCAGTATAGAAGTGCTTTTAAAAAATTGTCTCCGTTGCATATTCGGGATCAGGATTAAGCCTGATGCTAAAATATTAATAAAATTACTTAGTTTGTTTCTGAATTATACTGCCTTTTCTTAATATCTGCTTAATTTTTATACTTTTAAATCTTCCGGTTATCCCCTGTATGAAAAGAAAAATACACTTTCAAGTCTTCATTTCCGGGACTATTCTGATCCTGCTTATAATTATTTCAATAACATGCAGCAGGAAAAATAAACCGGGAAATGTTACCGGGGATGATGCTGCCGCTCAAAGGCAGTTTGTCGGCAGAGAAAATTGCAAGTCGTGTCATGAGAAGCAATACAACCTGTTCATGGGATCTGACCATGACCTGGCCATGGATGAAGCCAACGATTCAACTGTTCTGGGTGATTTTAACGACGGCTCCTTTACACAGGGAGGCATTACATCACGATTCTTCAGGAAAGATGGGAAATTCTACGTCAATACTGAAGGACCGGATGGCGAGCTTACGGATTTTGAGATAAAATACACTTTCGGGATAAGGCCTTTGCAGCAATACCTGGTCGAATTTCCCGGAGGCCGTTTTCAGATGCTGCCGCTTTGCTGGGACACCAGGCCGGCTTCAGATGGTGGTCAACAGTGGTTCCACATTTACAACCAGGAAAGGATCCCGCCGGATGATATCCTGTTCTGGACGCATATCATGCAAAACTGGAACTATATGTGTTCGGAATGTCATTCAACCAATGTCCGCAAACAGTTTGACGTGACTTCAAATACATACAACACTGTATGGGATGAGATTGATGTATCGTGCGAGGCCTGCCATGGTCCGGGATCCAGGCATGTTGATTGGGCAGAGCTGGTTGAGCAGGGGGGCAACCCGGGATCATACCCTGACATGGGACTGGCCATACGTTTGAAAGACACCGACAATGCCACCTGGGTATTTGACATGGAAACCGGAACGGCTAAACGATCGATGAAACGGCAGTCTGATATGCTGGTAGAAATGTGCGGCAGGTGTCACGCCAGGCGGTCTGTTGCCACGGAAAATTATTCCTACGGCAACCACCTTCTGGAAACCCACTGGCCGGCAGTACTTGAAGAAGGATTATATTTTGCCGACGGACAAATCCTGGAAGAGGTATATGTTTATGCTTCTTTCCTGCAGAGTAAAATGTATCATTCCGGAGTGAACTGCAAGGATTGTCATGAGCCCCACAGCGGAAAAGTTTTTGTGCATGGGAACGCATTGTGTTACAGGTGCCACCTGGCAGAAAAATACAGCAGCCGGGAACACCATTTTCATGATCCGGAACAGATTGGATCGAATTGTTTTGATTGTCATATGCCGGAGCGGACTTACATGGTTATTGATCCCAGGCGGGATCACAGCATCCGGGTCCCGCGACCCGACCTGTCAGAAAAACTGAAGACCCCCAATGCCTGTATTCATTGTCACGACGACAAAACAAACCGGTGGGCCGCTCAATATCTGAAGGAGTGGTATGGAACAGTTGAAGAAGGAAAGGTACACTATGGTGAAACCTTCTGGGCTGGCCGGCAGGCATATCCCGAGGCATTACCCCAATTATTGAAACTGGCTGAAGATACGGCACTGGCGCCCATGATCCGGGCTACATCAATTGCCCTGCTGCAAAATTACCAGGATCCCTCCATCATACTTACCCTGAGAAAAGTTATCGGGGATCCGGATCCGCTGGTCAGGTTCCAGGCTGTCAATGCACTGTCTGTTGCAGATCAGAATACCATCGCCGACCTGGTCCCACCGCGATTAAACGACAGCATCCGCCTGATCAGGATCCTTGCGGCAAGGGTGCTGACGGCCATACCTGAAAATTACCTGAGCCCGACAACGCAGCGCATCATGGAGCGCAGCCTGGATGAATATATCCAGTCGCAGATGATCAATGCCGACCATCCATCGGCCCATATGAACCTTGGTATTATGAACCTTAATATAGGCCAGCCGGGTCTGGCTGAAGCATCTTATAAAAAAGCCATGGAAATTGAGCCGGGCTATGTGACCAGTCACATTAACCTGGCCGACCTGTACCGCATGCAAGGCAGGGATGCAGAGGGAGAAACGGTACTTCGGCAAGCCCTGAAATCTTATCCCGATATGGCTGCGGTACATTATGCACTGGGGCTGTTGCTGGTTCGCAAGCAGCAAATAGATGAAGCACTGGAGCATCTTCAGAAGGCAGCGGAAGGCGAACCTGAGAATTCACGGTTTTGTTATGTTTATGGAGTAGCATTACATTCAACCGGCAGCGCTGAGAAGGCCCTTAAATATCTGCAGTCGGCGCTTCAGGACCATCCTTTCGACCGTGATATACTTTACTCCCTGGCTACCATGTTCCAGGAAAAAGGCGACCTGGTTAAAGCGAATGAATTTGCCGACCGGTTGACTGAATACTATCCTGCCGATCCAAACTACAAGCAGCTGAAGCAATCGCTTAAATAAATATTCCCAAAATGGCAAATGGGAGCAAGATGATTCCGACCACAAGGAGAACGATACCCAACACAAAGGAAGTAACTGCAAACAGCATGATGCTGTCTTCAGACGAAAAAAGCTAGGTTTTTCATACAACCTTTGAATTGTTTTCCGGTCTTTTGAAGTAAATAACTTACCAACCTGAAGAAAAATAACCATGCAGAAAAAATTTCTAACTACACTCCTCTCCTTATGTGTCTTATTATCAAGCACATTTGCACAGGATGAAGAAGAGCCTGATTATTTTACAAGCCCTTTTCAGTTTACATTCCTGTTCCCGCCTCTGAGCACCAATGGGTTTCATAACTCAAGAACAGTAAATAAGATTTCCCTGAACCTTTTATTAGGACGTTCAGGGGGTGTTGATGGTGTAGAGCTTGGCGGTTTTATTAATTCCGACAAATATTTCGTTAAAGGCATGCAGGTGGCTGGTTTTGGCAATATATCCGGTGGTTCGGCCATCGGGGCCCAGGTTTCCGGATTTTTTAATTATCAGGAGACATTACACGCGGAGCACAACTTGCAGGCTATATAAATTTAGCACCAATATTTGACCGGGGTGTTCAAATAGCAGGTGTTGTAAATGTTTGCGGGACGGGTCCAATACAATCCCAGGTCAGTGGCTTTTTTAACAGGGCTAAAGAAATTCACGGGCGACCGTATGCTGTTAAACGTAGAGGCAATTGCACACCAGGAATTATGGGTGGCAGATTCGAGGACCGGGAGGTTGTTTGCTTTCGACCTGTTAAACATGCTGAACCAGGTGAAAACCAATTTTGGGATGATCCTTTCTGATAAGGTGACCATGTTCTTCGGTCCCACTTTAAATGTATCAGTGGCCGAATCCAATCCCGTCCTTGGACGTTTCGGATACTATGAGATCGGTCCCAAATGGGCACTGCTTAACAGAACCTCAAACAATGCAGGCCAGACCCATGTGAAGATTTGGATTGGGATAAACGGAGGAATCAGTTTTTAAGAGTCCCCATAGATTTTTAATACTGATTCCCGGAGCTTTTGCCCGGAAGGAGATGCAAGATGTGCAATATTCTCTGCAATCTCTTCAGCTTTGACCCATTTAGAAAAGTCGGCATCCGGCATGGATTTGCGGTTGCGTGGTGTGTCAATAATGCTGGGCACAACCACAGCGGATGAAATATTCTTATTCTTTCCCTCTTCATTAATAATCTCCGACAGCCTGAATACCAGCGACTTGGTTAGGGAGTACCCCACCATGCTCTTTGCAGTTCCGGGATTAATGGCCGGGCGGGCGCCGATAAAAACCAGCTGTCCTCCCCCTTTCTGATTTTCCATCTGCAAAAAAATGGGCCGGGCTGTGTTATATGCCGTAACGAAATTTAAGCGATACATTTTTTCAAATTCATCAAGGGAGGTTTCCCGGAGGTTACCCATCTGGAACCCGCCCACAATCATCACTGCCATGTCAATATTTCCAGCTGTCTTAACAATTTGATGAATGGTATTTTCGGCCTCCGGCTCATACATCAGGTTTGCCATGTAAATGAATAATTGACCGGCCTTCATGAATTCCTGGTCGTCTCGTCCCGAAATGACCGCATGAACCGTATATCCATTATCCAGAAATTTTTGAGTAACTGCTTTCCCCAGGTTACCTGCAGCTCCGGTTATTATGATATTTTTACTCATCTTTAATGAATTAATTTTCTATGTCATGGTAATCATTATTTCGAGCAGGATATCTAATGATCACTAAATTTAATGATAAAATTAACATGGAACATCCGGTATTTCTGGAGATTTTCGAAAAGATGCCCCAGGGGGCTCCATCTATGTGATCGGATTTGAAAAGGGTTTACAACAATGGAAAAAGTTCATCAAACCGGATGGATACCTGGTGGCCACTGAGGTGGTCTGGACCCGGGACGAGGAAGCAGGGGCCATTCTTGATTCTTTTGACAGGGAAATCGAGGTATACAAAAATTACAAAGATTATTTTGAATATATGTTTTATATATTGCAGAAAAAGGAGGAACTATATATTCGTTCCATATGCGGGATAAGAAGAAAAATCGAATAGTGAGACATTAATCTTTGCAATTTACAATCATTTTCATGCAAGAAAACACAGGTCCCGTACTTAAAAATCCGAACCTTCATATCATCTTCCTGATCACACTGATGGCTGTCATGGGCGTGGCCAGCATCACTCCTGCCTTTCCAATGATAATCAGGGAATTGAAGATCACCCCCAGAGAGATCGGGTTGCTGATCACAGCCTTTACCATTCCCGGCATTTTTCTGACTCCCTTTATGGGAATCCTGGCCGACCGTTATGGAAGAAAAACTGTCCTGGTGCCGATGCTTATGATTTTCGGCGTTTTCGGGTTTCTTTGCACTTTCACGAAAAACTTTGAAACCCTTATAATTCTTCGCTTCCTTCAGGGAGTTGGAGGATCGGCATTGGGATCGATCAACGTCACATTAATCGGAGATATTTTTTCGGGAAACCAGCGTGCAACAGCCATGGGATACAATTCAAGCGTTCTGAGTATCGGTACGGCTGCTTATCCGGCCATCGGCGGAGCCATTGCACTGGCAGGCTGGAACTATCCGTTTGTGCTTCCCATCCTGGCATTACCTGTTGGCTTGCTGGTTATACTTAAGCTTAAGAATCCGGAACCTGGTCGCCCGAAATCAATGATAGAATACCTTAAGAATACCTGGAGAAACATCAATCAACCGAAGGTTTGGGGACTTTTTACCATTAACATCCTCATTTTCGTAGTTCTTTACGGTTCCTTATTGACCTATTTCCCGATATATCTCGCGCAGAAATTCAATTCCTCCTCCCTGGTCATTGGCCTGGTGATGACAGTTATGAGCTTATCCACTGCGGTTACTGCGTCCCGTGCAGGTTACCTGGTAAAACGGATCGCACCAAAATATTTATTGATCTTCAGTTTTTGCATCTATGCTGTATCCTTTTTTCTCTACCCGCTTGCATCGGGCTGGCCCCTCATTATTGTTGCTTCCATGATCGCCGGTATGGCCCACGGCATATCGCTCCCAAATATCCAGAATTTACTGGTGGGCATGGCCCCGCTCCAGGAACGGGCTGCATTCATGTCGCTCAACAGCATGGTACTTAGGATAGGACAAACTCTTGGTCCGGTTTTTATGGGAATGGTATTCACCCTGTTTGATATTCAGGCTACATTTTACGCGGCTTCTATCATTGCCCTGTTCATGGTAATCATTACCATAGTATTAATCGATTAATTAGGGTTTCCTGTTTAATTGGTTAAATGTTTGTAAATCAGTTACTATTGTTAATAATTATATCAAAAATAAATTGTTAAGTGCAAGATATATGTTTATTATTGCAAATAAACCCTGCACTTATGTTCAACTATATTTCT
>JADHVS010000001.1 GCA_016783865.1 Bacteroidales bacterium | reverse complement strand
GAATCCTGCGAGCGCATTGGCTTCGCCGAACTCAGAAACTCGTTTCCCCGTAGCTTGCTGCGGGGTTAGCGAGCGCAATTAAAAATTTATATAAAGGATCGATGATTCCTCGCAGCTTGCTGCGAGGAGAGTCAATAGAAGAAAAAAAATTAAAAAACAGCTTAAGAAAGAATCTTTTTTAGTGAGGAAAGATTCGATGACCATCCTTAAAGATTTTGAAAAAATTGATTTGTTTACAAAGTCAAACCAATAAATGATAATATCATGAGAACTTTACTTTTTACAATTGCATTAATGTTTGTTGCATCCTCATCCTGGTCCCAGAATAAGGCACCGGAAGGATTTGTTTCACTTTATAACGGTAAGGATTTTACAAACTGGAAAGTGCCGGTTGGTGATAACGGGCACTGGAAGATCCTGGATGGCGTGATCGATTATGATGCCGAGAGCGAAGCCGAAAAGGATAAGAATCTTTGGTCAGAAAAGGAGTATGAAGACTTCATTTTGTTTGTCGACTGGCGGATTAAGGAAACCCCGTGGAAAAATCCCCGCGTTCCCATTATCCTTCCCAGTGGTTTACATAAACTGGATGAGAACGGAGAAGAAATTACGATTACGGTCCCTGATTCAGACTCAGGAATATTGCTGCGTGGACAGGGCAAATCGCAGGTGAACATCTGGTGCTGGCCTACAGGATCGGGTGAGGTGTATGGCTACCGGATGGACAAGAACATGCCGGCAGAAGTTCGCAGTGCAGTAACCCCAAAGGTGCTTGCCGACAACAATATCGGGGAATGGAATACCTTCAAGATCACCTTGCAGGATGACTTCCTCACAGTGGTGCTGAATGGTGTGACCGTCATAGAAAATGCCTATCTGCCTGAATTACCTGGAAGCGGCCCCATTGGTTTGCAGCATCATGGAAACAAACTGGATGGCGAGTGGGTGAGTCCTCCTGCATTGGTGCAGTTCAGGAATATCTACATAAAAGAATTATAGGGTTTGAGGATTTAAGGGGCCAAGTGGAGTGTGGGTTAGAGCGTTGTGGTTATATATTGGAACTCTTCTGATAGGAATAATCAAATAAAATAAAGAAAAGTTACCATAAAAGGTAACTTTTCTTTATTTTTGCAGTAGAATGAGAATCATAAAGGAGAAAACTTTAAAGGATTATTGTGAGCAAAGTAGATATAAAATAGCAGCATCTGCTATCAGATCCTGGGTGTATGAAGTAAGATTCTCCTATTGGAACAATTCTGCTGTATTGAAGGCGAAATATAAGAGTGCAAGCATTATTAGTTCAAAGCGTGTAGTATTTAATATTAAGGAAATGAATTTCGACTGGTGGTGGATGTGGAATACAAACTAAAAATTGTGTTTGTAGTCTGGTTTGGTAGGCACATTGAATATGATAAATTAGATGTTAATAAGGTAAGCTATGAGAATAAAAGTAATTAAGACTGAAAAGCAATATGAATCTTCATGCAAGAGGATTTACAGTTTAATGCATCAAAGTGAGAAATCAGTTGAACCTGGTACCTCCGAAGGAGAGGAGTTGGAACTTTTATCTCTTCTTGTCGAAAAATATGAAAGGGAACATTACCCAATAGAAGCTCCTGATCCAATAGAAGCAATAAGGTTTAGAATGGATCAGATGAATCTGAAGCAGAAAGATATTGCTTCTTTGTTTGGTGGCAAAACCAGAGCATCTGAGGTACTCAATAAAAAAAGGCCATTGTCAATCAAGATGATCATTTTATTGAACCGTTATCTCGGCATTCCTCTGGAGTCACTGGTTGCAGGATCGAAATCAGTAAAATTAAATCCTGCTGAAAGGAAGGAGATTCTTAAAGTGCCTTCCATTTATGAGTTTATAAAAAGCATCAATGATAAAAGAGCTCTTGCCTAAATCTTTAAATAGTTCAGGTTCCTTCTAATTCCTTCGTACTTCGACCTTTTAACAGCTGAATCCTTAAACAGATCATTGAAGCGGTCTTCATCCATTTCATGCCAATCATCACGGGTCATCTCCAATAATTCCGTTTCGGGGGTGAAGTCGGAGTCAATATGCGGCTTGACATTTTTGTTCCATGGACATACATCCTGGCAGATGTCGCAGCCGAATACATAGCCGGACATCTTATCCCTGAATTCTTCCGGCAGTGATTCGCCTTTGTGCCCGATAGTCAGGCATGAAATGCATTTCCTGGCATCCAGAACATATGGAGCGACAATTGCTCCGGTGGGACAGGCATCGATACACAGTGTACAATTCCCGCAAGATTCCTTTTCCGGTTTGTCAAAGGGTAGTTCCAGGTTGGTCATAATGCCCCCGATGAAAAAGAAAGAGCCATAGTTACGCGACAATAAAACAGAGTGTTTACCTGTCCATCCCAGTCCGGCCCTCCGCGCCATCGCCTTTTCCATTACAGGAGACGTATCAACAAAGATCCTTGTTTCAGCCTGGTCGGAAATCCCCGTGACAACACTCTCCAGTTGTTTGAGTTTCTTCCTGATAACCTTATGATAATCCCTTCCATAAACATATTTTGATATCTTAGGGGCGGCCGGATCCTTCTGTTTTTCAGTTGAATGATAGCTTATAATGACCATGATAACCGAATTTGCTCCGGGGAAAAACTGGTGCGGATTAACACGGATATCAAAATGGTTTTCCATGTAGGACATGGTTCCATTATATCCATTTTTTAACCAGGAGGCGAGAAATTGTCCCCTTTCATTAAGTGGCTCTGGCGAGGCGATCCCACAATCAAGAAACCCCAGCTTCAGGACTTCCTGTTTGATGAGGTCGGTATGCTGTTTTTTGTTCAAATAGATGGTAAAAGATCCTGGACTGAATTCAGGATGACGTGCAACCGGGGTTATAAAAATCCAAGCTCCAGCCTGGCCTCTTCAGTGAGCATCGACTGATCCCATGGTGGATCAAAGACAAGCTTCAGGTCAAGCTCTTTCACCCATTCAACCGCAGTCACTTTCATTTGAACCTCTTCCAGCAATATATCAACCATAGGACAATTCGGAGCGGTCAGTGTCATGCGAATCTTCACATTATTATCATCATCCACATCCACCTCATAGATCAGCCCGAGATCATAGATATTCACCGGTATTTCGGGATCATATATATTTTTGAGAACCTCAATTATTTCGGTCTCTCTCTGTAAAAAATCCAGTTCTCCGTTTTCCATGTAATCACAATTTTCTGTTTCAATTCAATCGCGAGTTACGAGTTGCTAGTTACGAGGTATTATTCTATTAAGTTCATACTAAACCCCAAACTCACACCCAAATTTTAGTCATTCTAGCTCATTCGTAATTTTAGTCATTCATTTTCGTGTGATATGCCAGTGCATACAGTTTCATTTTCTTTATCATGGACTGCAACCCATTCGATCGCGTAGGCGAAAGGTTATCTTTCAATCCGATCTCATCGATGAAATGCAAATCAGCCTCCATGATCTCTTTTGGTTCCCTGCCGGACAACACCCTGATCAACAGGGCAACAATTCCTTTGGTAATAATGGCATCGCTGTCGGCGGTGAACCTGATCCTGCCATCAACCAGGTCGGCGTGCAGCCAAACCTTCGACTGGCAGCCATTGATCACATATTCGTTGTTTTTGAACCTGGGATCGATCAGCGGAAGATTATTGCTTAATTCGATCAGATAATCATACTTATCCAGCCAGTCATCGAAGATTTCGAATTCCTCAATTATGGCTTGTTGTGTTTCTTCCAGGGTCATGGCATTATTAAAAG
Source organism: Bacteroidales bacterium (assembly GCA_016783865.1). Next base: position 73,729 of record JADHVS010000001.1, on the reverse strand, counting down.
TTCCGGGTTCTGAGTTCCGGGTTCCGTGAGTGTTTGTTTTCACTTCTCAAATCAAAAATCGTTAAATGCTCTGCATTCGCGAGGGTGGTTGTGATTGTGGCCTTGTGCGTGCCGAGCAATCGATATTCTGAGTTCAATCCGTCTGCTATCCAAACATTTTTCTAACTTTCAGTAATCCCTCATAAAGCCTGTCGACCTCATCAAATGTATTGTAAAAAACCATGGATGCGCGCAGCGTACCGGAGATCTTGAAATAATCCATCACCGGCTGGTTGCAATGTGTTCCTGTCCTTACCGCGATGCCCATTTTATCGAGTACCATACCTGCATCGTATTGATGTATCCCATCCATCAGAAAACAGATAATGCTGATTTTATTTTTTGATTTCCCATATATCTTCATCCCCTCAACCACCTCCAGCTTTTTTAACGCATAAGCCAGCAGATTGTTTTCGTATTCAGCTATCCGGTCGAGCCCGATATTCTTAATGTATTCAAGGGCCGACTTTAATCCTGCCGCTCCGATATAATTTGTTGTGCCTGCCTCAAACTTGAATGGCAGTACATTATAACTTGTTTTTTCAAAGGTCACGCAATCAACCATGTCACCACCCCCCTGGTAAGGAGGCATCTCATCGAGCCATTTTTCTTTTCCGTACAATACCCCGATGCCAGTCGGCCCGTAAATCTTATGCCCCGAAAAAACATAAAAATCACAATCGAGGCCGGTCACATCCACTTTCCCATGCTGTATCGCCTGTGCACCATCAAGCAAAACAGGAATATCATGCTTGTGCGATTCACGGATCATCTCTTTCACCGGATTAATGGTTCCCAGTGTATTTGAAACATGGATCAGCGCCACGAGCTTGGTTCTTTCAGTTAATAACTTTTTATATTCACTCAGGACGAGATCCCCGGTCTCGCTGAAGGGGATTACTTTCAATTTAGCCCCCTTCCTTTCGCAAGCCATTTGCCAGGGTACAATGTTGGCATGGTGCTCCATCCCGGAAATTAAAATCTCATCGCCCTTTCGAAGGTATTTCTCTGAAAATGAAAAAGCCACCGCATTGATCGACCCGGTTGCCCCGCTGGTGAATATGATCTCATTTACAGATGCGGCATTAATGAACGACCTGACATACTCCCTGGCTGCCTCATAAGTTTCAGTGGATAGTTCACTCAGAAAATGAACCCCGCGGTGGATGCTGCTGTTCTGTTCCCGGTAATACTTTTGAATCGTATCGATGACAACATTGGGCTTCTGGGTGGTGGCCCCGTTATCAAAATAGACGATGGGTTTACCATACACTTCCTGGGAAAGGATCGGGAAGTCCTGCCTGATCTTTGTTACATCGAAAGTGGTTGCAGTGGCCATAATCCTAAATTTGAATTTCACCACAGTTCATGGAGCAGTTATTGCACCTCGACAATTCTCCACGCAATCTCTTGTTCACAAGATAAGATATCCGGTCTTTTAATGGTGTGACAGATAATTTATCAATCACCTCCCAGGTAAAGGCATACAGCATTAAGAGGCGGGCCTCCTTGCGCGGGATACCCCTCGATTGCATGTAGAATAAAGCCTCTTCATCCAGTTGCCCGGTTGTAGCTCCATGACTGCACTTTACGTCATCGGCGTAGATCTCGAGCTGAGGCTTGGTATTCATCTTGCATTCATCCGAAAGCAGGATGTTGTTATTGGTTTGATATGCGTTGGTCTTTTGTGCATCGGGTCTTACCAGGATATGGCCGTTAAATGCCCCGGTCGCCTGATCGTCCAGTATCCCCTTGAACAATTGCGTGCTTACACAATTGGGCATAGCATGGTCGATGAAAACATAATTATCGACATGTTGCTTTTTGTCGGCAAAGAATAATCCAAAGGTGTTGTTTTCGCATCCTTCGGCATTCAATCTGACATGGGTATTATTTCGTATCATTCCACCATGAAGCGAGATGGTGTTGGAAGTTACATTGCTGTCGCGCTCCTGGTGAATATAAAGGTTGGTGATCAGGTTTGAGTTAAGGTGTTCATTCTGCACACGGGAATAGTTAAATCGGGCACCCGGACCGGCAAAAACCTCGGTGACTGAATTGGTGAGGAACCTGAATGGCGATAAGGTGTGATCACAAATAATGACTTCACCCTCTGCATGTTCCTCAAGGATAAACAGATTGCGATAGTGCAGCAAGGTATCCAATCCTGTCATAGGCAGATGCACCACCTGTATTGGTTGGTCGAGCACAGTGTTTTTCGGGATATATATGAAGAGTCCGTCCTGTGCAAAAGCCGTATTAAGTGCAGTCAGTCCCGACTGCTCAAAGCTGGCATATTTTGCATAGTGTTTTTTGACTATATCGGGATAGGTTTTCAGCGCTTCGGCCAGGCTTCCAATGATGATCCCATTATCCTGAACTGTCAATGTTTTACCCTGATTGAAATAAAATCCATTCAGGATGATTTCAAGGCGGGTCTTCAGGTTTGGCACATCGCAGGTAAACATTTCCTCCACATTCAGGTCGAGCTGGCTGGGTGCAAACTGCATCATATATTCCGGATGAAAAACGGAATCGAGCGGAGTGTATTTATATAATTCATTCCGTTTCCCGGGAAGGCCAAGCTCCCTGAAACGATCTAATGCTTCTAACCGGAGATCCTGTATGAATCCGGGCGAAGAAGCAGAGATCTGTTCCTGGTTCTTAGTGAACTGATCTATTAATGTCTTATTTATTTCTATAGTGCTCTGCATGTTCATTAGTCGTGAATCGTGAATCGTGAATCGTGAATCGATATTCTGAGATCCTCTTCTCCTGTTCTTCACTTCATAAATCAAAAATCGTTAATCATTATTCTGAGATCCGTTCATTTCGCCCCGGATCCAATCGTAACCTTTTTCTTCGAGTTCGAGGGCAAGTTCTTTTGTGCTGGATTTTACAATTCTTCCATCGTACAATACATGTACAAAATCGGGGATGATATAGTCAAGTAATCTTTGGTAATGCGTTATAAGTACAAACGCATTATCCTTGGTCCTTAGTGCGTTAACACCGTTTGCCACTATTCTGAGTGCATCGATATCGAGACCTGAATCGGTTTCGTCAAGGATAGCCAGCCTGGGTTCCAGCAGGGCCATCTGGAAGATCTCGTTCTTCTTCTTTTCACCGCCGGAAAATCCTTCGTTAACAGAACGATTGGTCAGCTTGGAATCGATCTCAACGATGTCCTTTTTCTCTCTCATGAATTTCAGGAAATCGCCTGCCGACAAAGGTTCCAGTTTTTTGTATTTCCTTTGTTCATTAACAGCGGTCTTCATGAAATTTACCATGCTAACACCGGGAATCTCTACCGGGTACTGGAATCCAAGAAAGATCCCTTCGCGTGCTCTCTCTTCGGGCGACATTTCAGTCAGGTCTTTCCCTAAATAGTGAATAGATCCATGGGTAATGTCCATCATTTCCCTGCCAGCCAATGTAGCGGCCAGTGTACTCTTTCCAGATCCGTTCGGACCCATTATAGCATGAACCTCACCCGCCTTAACCTCCAGATTAATCCCTGAGATGATCTCCTTTCCACCGATCGAAACCTTTAAATCTTTTATCTTTAACATAGTTTTGTCAACATTTTATCCGTTGGTTAAAACCAACGGCAATTAACCTACAGATCCTTCTAATGAGATTTGTAATAATTTCTGAGCTTCTACGGCAAACTCCATGGGCAGTTTATTCAGCACTTCCCGTGCATAACCATTAACGATCAGGCCGATGGCACTTTCAGTGTTGATGCCGCGCTGATTGCAGTAGAAGATCTGGTCTTCCGATATCTTCGATGTAGTGGCTTCGTGTTCAACAATAGCCGTACTATTATCTGTCTCGATGTAGGGCCAGGTGTGGGCGCCACATTTATCTCCCAGCAACAAACTGTCGCACTGCGAAAAATTTCTTGCATTCTCAGCGTTCTTCATCACTTTAACCAATCCCCGGTAGCTGTTCTGGCTTACGCCGGCCGATATCCCTTTCGACACGATAGTGCTTCTCGAATTTTTCCCAATATGAAGCATCTTGGTGCCCGTATCCGCCTGCTGATGGTTATTGGTTACAGCCACCGAATAAAACTCGCCTACTGTATTATTTCCCCGGAGAATACAGCTTGGGTATTTCCAGGTAATGGCAGAACCTGTTTCCACCTGGGTCCAGGAGATCTTGCTGTAATCCCCTTTACAGATACCTCTTTTGGTCACGAAATTGAATATGCCACCCTTGCCGTCTTTGTCACCCGGATACCAATTTTGCACAGTGGAATACTTTACTTCTGCTTTCCTCATCGATACAATTTCCACTACGGCTGCATGCAACTGGTTTTCATCGCGCATCGGTGCTGTACATCCTTCCAGGTAACTCACATAGCTTTCCTCATCTGCAACGAGCAGGGTCCTTTCGAACTGACCTGTGTTGGCAGCATTGATCCTGAAATAGGTGGAAAGTTCCATAGGACAACGTACCCCTTTCGGGATATAACAAAACGATCCGTCACTGAATACCGCCGAATTGAGCGCTGCAAAAAAGTTATCCGTATAAGGCACAACACTGCCTATGTATTTTTTAACCAGGTCGGGGTGATTCCGGACTGCCTCACTCATTGAAGAAAAAATAATCCCCAGCTCGGCAAGTGTTTCGGAAAAGGTGGTCTTGATTGACACACTGTCCATGACTGCATCGACAGCAACACCGGTCAGTTGTTTCTGCTCATCCAGCGGGATACCCAGCTTGTTAAAGGTATCGAGCAATTCCGGATCGACTTCGTCCAGGCTCTTCAGTTCAGCCTTTTGCCTGGGCGCCGCATAGTAAATGATATCCTGATAATCGATGGGAGGAATGTTCAAATGGGCCCATTCCGGCATTTTCATCTTCTGCCAGTGGCGAAATGCCTTTAACCTCCATTCGAGCATCCATTCCGGCTCGTTTTTCCTGGATGATATCAGTTTAACCGTATCCTCACTAAGTCCTTTCCCAATGGTATCTGTCTCAATGTCAGTATAGAACCCGAATTTGTAGTCCGACCGGGTTGCATCCTTCAATATTTCATCATTCTTATTCATCATTTGATAATCCTCCAGACTTCTCTCAGGGAATGCCCTGTCATGGCTTGCAAATTGCTTATTTAGATTTATTCTAAATAATTACAAATATACTAAATCTAAATTAATTTTGGTCAATTTTACTTTGATTTAACCGCCTTATAACAACCTTGCCGGATGCCCGAAAAGAAAAAAATAACAACACTTTCAGAGATGGGGGAATTCAAACTCATCGAACATCTTACGGGGAAAATTCAGTTAACACAAAAAAGTAGTGTGAAGGGGATTGGTGATGATGCCGCAGTGATTGATCACGGGAAAAACAAAATGGTCTTAACGACGGATCTGTTGCTTGAAGGGATCCATTTTAACCTGGTTTATCACCCAATGAAACATCTGGGTTACAAGGCTGTTGTTGTCAACCTGAGTGATGTATATGCCATGAATGCTAAACCCGCCCAGGTATTGGTATCCATTGGGTTATCAAGAAAATTCTCAGTGCAGGCCATAGACCAGTTCTACCAGGGTATTAAACTGGCCTGTGAGCAGTATGAGGTAGATCTGGTGGGAGGGGATACTTCGTCTTCGATGACAGGGATGCTGATCAGTGTCACTGCGGTTGGGTATGCCCCGAAGGAGAAGCTGGTTTACAGGAGTGGTGCCAATAAAAACGACCTGATCTGTGTGTCGGGAAACCTGGGGGCAGCCTACCTGGGATTGCAGATCCTGGAGAGGGAAAGAAAAATATTTGAATCGGACAGCAGTTTACAGCCTGTGCTTGATAAATATACTTACCTGGTTGAAAGGCAGTTAAAGCCTGAGGCCCGTAAAGATATATTTGAAGTTTTACAGGAAAAAGGCATTCTGCCTACCGCAATGATTGATATTTCAGATGGATTATCTTCTGACCTGCTTCATATCTGCAGGCAATCAGGCATTGGGTGTAAAATATTCCAGGAACGCATTCCAATTGATGTGGAAGCCGACCAGACTGCCCGCGAACTGAACCTGGAGCCGGTCATTTGTGCCCTTAATGGCGGAGATGATTATGAACTACTTTTTACGGTTCCTGTCGAAATGATGGAACAGGTGGACAAAATAGATGGCATTTCGGTGCTGGGTCACACAGTAGATAAGAAAGACGGATGCAGGTGGATTACTACAAACGGAAATGAAATTGAACTTCAGGCTTCTGGCTGGGATGCAATGGATCAGCCTATTTCGACCTGATCATCGTTGCCGGTTCCTTTTATCAAACCTCTTCTCGATTTTTTTATGAAAGCAAGGATCTCGGTTTTTTCTTCAGATTTCGGGAAATCTTTCTCAATTATCTCAACGGCGTTAGAAGTATTGTAGCCTTTCTGGAAAATGATCCTGTAAATATCCTGAATTCCGGCAATTTTTTCTTTGGAAAAATTACGTCTGCTCAATCCGATGGAATTTACTCCGTAGTAGGACAAGGGGTCCCTGGCGGCAGTAACATAGGGAGGTACGTCTCTTCCCATCTTCGAACCACCGCTTATCATCACATGCTTTCCCACGCTGCAAAACTGATGAATTATGGTTTGAGCGCTGATGATAGCCCAATCATCGACAATCACTTCCCCGCCCAGGGTAACTCCGTTTACCAGTACACATTGGTTACCGATGACACAGTCGTGGGCCACATGAACATAGGCCATAAGGAGGGTATTATTCCCGATAACTGTTTTACCGGTGGCCCTGGTACCCCGGTTAACCGTACAGAACTCCCTGATGGTGGTATTATCACCCACCTCCAGCAAAGATTTCTCCCCTTCATATTTTAAATCCTGTGGAATGGCAGAGACAATCGCACCAGGAAATATTTTACAATTTTTACCGATCCTGGCACCATCCATGATAACGGCGGTTGGTCCGACCCAGGTCCCATCACCGATTTCTACATCCTGGCCAATGGTGGCAAATGGTTCAATGATTACGTTTTTTCCAATTTTCGCTTCGGGGTGGACGTTAGCAGTGGGTTGATTCATAGAATTATTCTTTTACGATCTGGGCCATCAGGTCTCCTTCGGATACAAGATTGTCGCCGACAAAAACCTGGCCGAACATATGGGCAATCCCTCTTCTGATGGGTTCAAGAAGGTCCATTTTTATGACCAGCGTATCACCGGGAACTACCTTTTTCTTAAATCTCACATTATCAATCTTCAGGAAGTAGGTGCTGTAATTTTCGGGATCCGGTACCGTATTTAATACGAGGATACCACCGACCTGGGCCATGGCTTCCACCAGGAGGACACCGGGCATGACAGGTTCTTTGGGGAAATGACCCTGAAAGAAACCCTCATTTATGGTGACATTTTTCAATCCAACCACCGTTTTTTCATCCTGGTGCAGGATTCTGTCGACCAGTAAAAATGGATGACGGTGCGGCATGATCTCCATGATTTGATTTACATCCAGCAGGGATTTGGTCAAATCATACTTGGGGGCCTTTTTTTTTATTTTGTCTTTTTTAATGATATTTCTAACCAGGCGGGCAAACTGGTTATTGGCATAATGCCCCGGACGTGTTGCAATGATCCTTCCCTGGATGGGTTGTCCAATCAGTGAAAGGTCACCCAGAATATCAAGTAATTTATGACGGGCAGGTTCATTGCTGAAGTTCAGCTTGATATTATTCAGAACACCCTCGGGTTGTACCTTTACCTTGGGTTTGTTAAAGAGTTCGGCTAACCGGTCGAGTTCCGGCTGTGATACCTTCCTGTCAATTATAATAATAGCGTTATCAACATCACCTCCCTTGATCATGTTGTTCTTCAAAAGGAATTCCAGCTCATGAAGAAATACGAATGTTCGCGCCGGAGCCAGTTCTTTAACGAAGTTATCGTAGCTGTCCATGTTGGCATACTGGAAACCCAACACCTTGGAGTTATAATCAATCTTTACGTCTATGCTGAATTTTTCATCCGGATAAGCAATTATCTCGATACCATTTTTCTCATCCTTGTATTCAATCTTTTCGTACAGTTTAAAAACAGATCTTAGGGCATTCTGCTCTCTGAGGCCTGCCTTTAAAATTTCTTCTGTAAAATGTTTTGCACTGCCATCAAGGATGGGAGCTTCAGGTCCATTCATTTCAATCAGGCAATTATCGACGCCTGTTCCCATCAACGAGGCCATAACGTGTTCAATGGTACTTACACGGTTCCCATCCTCTTCCAGTGTAGTCCCCCTCGAAGTCTCAACCACATTTTCAGCAAAAGCCTTAATAACAGGCTTGTCATTAAGATCGGTGCGGACAAATTGAAACCCGTGATCTTCCGGTGCGGGTGAGAGTGTCATCTCAACCTCTACACCTGTATGCAGACCCCTTCCAGAGAAACTTACAGGTTTGTTGAGTGTTTTCTGCTTTTCGGCCATTTCAAGTGTCAATAAAATATAAAGCACGCAAGATACAAAAAATAGTGAATCGACTCACGACTCACCTTTCAGCTTAGCAACCTCGCGCTGTAATTCCAGCACCATGTTGCGTAGTTCCGGAAGTGTTTTAAAGATTGCACTTGATCTTCTGAATTCGCTGATCGGGAATGCCGGTGATCCAATGACTATGGCTCCTTTTTTCTGGTTACGTGAGACTCCGGCCTGTGCACCAATGATCACTTCATCTTCAATATTCAGGTGCCCGACGATACCTGCCTGAGCGGCTATGATACATTTCTTGCCGATCTTGGTTGATCCGGCAATGCCTGCCTGGGCAATGACCACTGTATCTTCACCGATTTCCACATTGTGCGCTATCTGGATCAGGTTGTCAATTTTTACACCCCTTCTTATGACGGTTGATCCCATTGTTGCCCTGTCGATGGTAACATTGGCGCCAATTTCCACATCATCTTCAATTATCACATTACCCAGCTGAGGGATTTTCCTGTAATGCCTCTCTTCCTGGCCGGCAAATCCAAATCCGTCGGAACCAATGATAACCCCTCCGTGGATGATACAATTGGCACCTACCTTACAATCGTTATAGATTTTCACCCCGGGATATATAATGGTATTGTCACCCACCTCAGTATTATCACCTAAATAAACCTGTGGATAGATCTTTACCTTGTTCCCAATTTTCACGTTCTGCGAAATGCACACAAAATCGCCAATGTAGGCATCTTCACCTACTACCGCCGTTTCATGAATGCTGACCAATGAGCTGGTGCCCTGTTTCTTAGGTTTCATCTGGTCATAAAGCTCAAGCAGTTTGGCAAAAGCATCATAAGCATTTTTCACTTTGATGAGGGTGGCTGAAATTGGTTTCTCGGGTTCGAATGATTCGTTTATTAATACTATCGAAGAACTCGTCTCATATACATATTTCTCGTACTTGGGATTGGCAAGAAACGATAAGGTCCCTGGCTTCCCCTCTTCGATCTTCGAAACATTGTTCACTCTGGCATCCGGATCCCCAACGATCTCTCCCTGTACAAATTCTGCTATTTGTTTGGCTGAAAATTCCATCTTATTTGGTTTTATCGTTAGTCTGTTTTATGGTTGGTCTGTTAGTCTGTTAATATTTAAGAATTTCTTTTGGATAATACAGGTAATGTTTCGTCGTTGCGCCCGAAAGGGCGGATGGATTCAGTAAATCAGAAGCCTCAGATACATCTTTTAATGTGCCGTCGTTATACCTGATTTGTATCTTATCATCCATAGCACTGTATGCACTATTTGAAATGGTATCTGTTTCGACAAAGAAATTCACTTCGTCATCCTTTATTTCATACCTCTCCTGAACGGCCCTCCTGATTTGCTCAACCGTTGCCCCGGGGAATGGCTCTGATTGCATATCAATTCTGGATAAATTCCTGTTTGTCAGGTTGTAACACATTCTTGAAAGCACAGGATCACGATTGTTGATCCATTCTTTTACCGCGGTCATGATATCATTATCATCCAGCAGGGCAAAAAAGCTCAATGCATCCTGCCGTGCATCCGCCCGGCTTGTGTTGATGGTTTCCTGGAAATCGGCCTGTTTCACCTTGTTGTAAAGAAAAAACCTGAGGGGGGTGGAGCAGAAAAGCTCTTCATCCATCCTTGCCAGGGAACGTGCCCGGATCAATACTTTCTGGAGGAGTAACTCGGCTGCAATGGCTGCTTTATGCAAATATACCTGCCAGTGCATCAGACGGCGGGCAATCAGGAACTTCTCTACTGAATAAATGCCTTTGATATCAACCACCAGTTTGTCATCAACAACATTTAGCATCCTGACAATCCTGTCAGATCCTATTGCACCTTCGGTAACACCTGTAAAATAACTGTCTCTTTTAAGGTAATCGAGCCGGTCCATATCCAGCTGACTGGAAACCAGCTGATGCAGGAATTTTTTAGGGTATTCATCCTTGAAAACAGATATTGCCAGGCCGAGTGCTCCATTCATTTCCCGGTTTATCGAATGCATGAACAACAGCGACAATTGTTCATGATGAATGCCCTGAATGATGGTGCTTTCCAGGGTGTGGGAAAACGGACCATGACCTACGTCATGCAACAAAATAGCGAGGCTGGCAGCCTCTTCCTCTTCCATAGTGATCTCATGCCCTTTTTGCCTTAATACATTGATTGCGGTATTCATTAAGTGAAACGATCCGAGGGCATGCTGAAAACGTGAGTGGGTGGCGCCTGGATAAACATAATGTGTCAACCCAAGTTGTTTGATCCTGCGAAGTCTCTGAAAATAAGGATGTTCGATAACGTCAAAAAGGATATCCGCGTTAATTTTTATAAAACCATGAACAGGATCGTTGATAATTTTTCTTTTGTTGGAAGTATGGTTGTTCACTATGGATGAAGTGGATTTGTCCTTTTATACTGGTACATCTCGTATTAACGGAATAAAGGTAAAAAAAAGTATCTATCGGGAATGATCCGCTTCATATAATCTTTCAAATCACCTGAAATGTACTGATAACAGGCATAAGACAAGATTTTGAATATTCAGTGATTATTCATACTTTTGCAACTCGAAAGAAGGGATGTTTTTGGCGATGGGGGACGTGAGTCCCCTATTTTATTGACATACGACTTGTATAATATCGAAAAAATAAAGTCTGTTCTTATTCCGGTCCTTGAACAATCGGGTTTGTTCCTGGTCGACCTGTCGATCAGGTCAAATAATCGTATTAAGGTATTGATCGACAGTGAAAAAGGGATTAATGTTGATGAATGTGTGCAGATCAGTAAGTACCTTGAAAAGGAGCTGGACAGGGGTGGGGATGATTTTGAACTGGAGGTGTCTTCACCTGGAGTGGGTACACCATTGAGAGTTTTTCAGCAATACATTCAAAACATCGGACGGGAGGTTTCTGTAGTGACTAATGATAATGAGAATTACACAGGTGAACTGATAACGGCCGATGAAAATTTTATTGTTGTTCGTATTTCAAGCAAGGACAAGAGTGGCAAAAAAAAAGTGAAGCAGCTTGAAGATAAGAGGATCTCATTTGATGAGATCCAATCAACAAAGGTTATTATTAAATTTTAAATAAGGGAGAAAAGGCAATGGAAACCATTAACCTGATTGATACTTTTTCTGAGTTCAAAGAACTGAAAAATATTGACAGGGCGACCATGATGACAGTGCTTGAGGATGTTTTTAAGAGCATGTTATTAAAGCGCTATGGCACAGATGAAAACTTTGACATAATCATCAATATCGATAAGGGCGATTTTGAGATTTGGAGGAACCGGGAAGTTGTTGAAGACAAAGAGGTGGAAGATCCAAATATTCAGATTGCATTATCAGATGCAAAGAAAATTGATGAAGATTATGAAGTTGGGGAAGATGTCACCGATGAGGTTAAACTGCATGATTTTGGCCGCCGGGCCATTTTAAGCCTGAGGCAAAACCTGACCTCAAGGATCCTTGACCTGGAGAAGAATAATGTTTACGCGAAATACAAAGACAGGATAGGTGAAATTATTACCGGGGAAATTTACCAGGTTTGGAAAAGAGAAATACTTGTACTGGATGATGAAGGTAACGAACTCATTTTGCCCAAGTCTGAACAAATACCTTCAGATTATTTCCGCAAAGGAGATACAATCCGGGCGGTGGTTATAAAAGTGGAGATGAGGAACAACAATCCGTTGATCATATTGTCGAGAACCTCACCGGTCTTCCTGGAGCGGTTGTTCGAACTCGAAGTGCCTGAGATTTTCGACGGACTCATCACCATTAAAAAAATCGTCAGGATCCCAGGTGAAAGGGCTAAAGTGGCCGTTGAATCCTATGATGAAAGGATCGATCCTGTAGGGGCATGCGTCGGGATGAAAGGCTCACGTATCCATGGTATCGTAAGGGAGTTGAAAAATGAAAACATCGATGTGATCAATTTCACAACGAATACCCAATTGTTCATACAAAGGTCACTGAGCCCTGCAAAGATCACCAGCATAAAGATCAATGATGAGAATAATACAGCCGAAGTTTACCTCAAACCCAATGAAGTTTCACTGGCCATAGGAAAGGGAGGTCTTAATATCCGCCTGGCCAGCCAGTTGACAAATTATGAGATTGATGTTTATCGCGAAGCCATTGCAGAAGATGAGGAAGATGTTAATCTTGAGGAGTTTGCAGATGAAATTGAAAGCTGGGTCATCGATGAATTTAAGTCGATCGGCTGTGATACGGCTAAAAGTGTCCTCGACCTGTCGATGGAAGACCTGATTAAAAGAACTGATTTAGAAGAAGAAACGATAAAGGATGTAATCCAAATATTGAAGGCCGAATTTGATTAATTTATTTGAATAGTCTTATCTTTACGGGTTTGAAAAACCCTTGAAGAAATAGTTTTAATAATAAGTCCGGAGAATGGTAGAAGGTAAAGCAACAAGATTGAGTAAAATAGCGAGGGAATTTAATGTGGGGATCAACACAATTGTTGAATTTCTTCACAAGAAGGGGTATAATATCGACTCAAATCCGAATACCAAGGTAACAGACGATATCTATGAAATCCTGGTGACGGAGTATAGTTCTGATTTCAGCGCTAAAAAGGAATCGGAGCGGCTCAATCTTAAGAACCTGAGAGATAAGAAGGAAACCATCTCCATCAATGATTTTGTTATGGGCCGTGCCCAGGTTTCGAAGAAGGAAGAAGAATTTCTTATCAAGGATACGACCGGTTCAGCTATATTTGAAGAAGAAGAAACTGAACCTGAAGTTAAGGTGGTTGGCAAGGTTGATCTGGAAAAAGAGGAACAAGCGAAAAAAGACAAAGAGGCCAAAAGGGCAGCCGAAGTTGCAAAGGAGAAACAGAAGAAAGAGGAAGAAGAACCGGAAGAAATAAAAACCGAGGTTGACCTGAAAGTAATAGGTAAAATTGATCTTGAATCAATGAACCAGAAAACCCGGCCTGCCAGGAAAACGAAAAAAGAGAAAGAAGAAGAAAAAGCCGCTAAAGAAGAAGCCAGAAAGAACCAAACCAAAAAGACTGAAAAAGTTGAAACTGCAAAAGTCGATGATGTTGTTGCTGAAGATAAAGAAACTGCAGATGAGGCTGATTTTGCAGGTGCTGATGTCGAAAAGCTTTCTGGTCCGACTGTGGTAGGTAAAATCGACCTGCCTGCCAAAGAATCCAGGGAAAAAGAGGATGAGGCTGCGGCTACGAGAAGGAGGAGAACGCGAATCATAAAAGAATCCACCGGAAGGGTCGATGTTAAGAAAAAATCTGATGCTGCGGAAACTGACAGGAGCGATAAAAGGTCAGGCAAGAAGAAGAAACGCCCGGCCAGGCATGAAGTAAGTGAGGAAGAAGTACAGCAGCAAATCAAAGATACACTTGCCCGCCTGACCTCCAAAGGAAAATCTAAGGCTTCGAAATACCGCCGCGAGAAAAGGGATGCTGCAAGTCAGAAACTACAGAAAGAGCTTCAGAAGCAGGAAGATGATAAAAACATCTTAAAGGTCACGGAATTCGTTTCTGTCAGCGAGCTGGCGTCCATGATGAGTGTTCACGCCAATGATGTGATTTCAAAGTGCATGGAACTGGGATTGTTTGTTTCCATTAACCAGCGCCTGGATGCAGAAACATTGAGCCTGATCGCAGAAGAATTTAACTTTACAGTTGAATTTGTTAGTGTTGATTTTCAGGAAAACATTCTCGAGGACCAGCAGGATGAACCTGGTGACCTGAAACCACGTCCACCCATTGTTACAGTAATGGGGCATGTGGACCATGGTAAGACCAAATTGCTTGACTACATAAGAAGTGCCAATGTTGTGGCCGGTGAAGCCGGAGGTATCACACAGCATATTGGTGCCTACAGTGTACAATTAGATGACGGGCGTCAGATATCGTTCCTGGATACACCGGGTCATGAAGCCTTTACAGCCATGCGTGCCAGGGGTGCCCAGGCCACTGACGTGGTCATTATTGTAGTAGCTGCCGATGATGGTATCATGCCTCAAACCGTTGAAGCAATCAACCATGCACAGGCAGCCGGCGTACCAATTGTATTTGCTATTAATAAGATCGATAAGAGTACCGCAAATCCGGATAAGATCAAGGATGAACTGGCCAAAATGAACCTGGCCGTAGAAGATTGGGGTGGTAAATATCAATCACAGGAAATATCAGCCAAGAATGGTATCAATATCGCCGAGCTTCTTGAGAAGGTATTACTTGAAGCTGAAATGCTCGATCTGAAGGCTAATCCTGACCGTCCAGCCGTTGGGACTGTCATTGAATCAACTTTGGATAAGGGACGTGGATATGCGGCTACTGTATTGGTTGAAAATGGAACTTTAAAGATTGGCGACCTGGTCCTGGCAGGAACTTACTACGGACACATCAAGGCAATGTATAATGAGAGAAACCAGAAAGTGGATGAGGCAGGGCCTTCCACTCCAATCCTGATCATCGGATTAAACGGAGCTCCACAGTCGGGTGACCGTTTTCATGTGATGAAAAGCGACAGGGAAGCAAAGGAGATTGCCAACAAAAGAGAGCAACTGCAGCGTGAGCAGGAAACTAGAACCCATAAGCACATCACATTGGATGAGATCGGACGGAGAATAGCCATCGGCAATTTCCAGGAACTTAATATAATTGTGAAAGGTGACGTGGACGGATCGATCGAGGCCATTACTGATTCCCTCGTCAAACTATCAACAGAAGAAATTCAGGTTAATGTAATCCATAAGGCAGTAGGTCAGATATCCAACACGGATGTTATGCTGGCTGCTGCTTCCAATGCCATTATTGTCGGATTCCAGGTACGGCCATCCCTTGATGCAAGAAAACTTGCTGAGAAAGAAGAAATCGATATCCGCCTCTATGCTGTTATTTATGACGCCATCGGGGAAGTCAAGGCAGCCATGGAAGGAATGCTTTCTCCCGAAATAAAGGAAGATATTATTGCCACGCTTGAAGTACTTGAGGCTTTCAAGATCACAAAAGTGGGTACTATCGCCGGTTGTATGGTGAAGGAAGGAAAAATATCAAGGAATACCAAGGTAAGGGTAATCCGGGAAGGAATTGTGGTCTATACCGGTATGCTTGGATCGCTCAAGCGATTTAAAGATGACGCGAAGGAAGTGGGATCCGGACTGGAATGCGGTTTGAATATCGAAAACTTCAACGATATCAAAGCAGGCGATATCATTGAGGGTTATAAAGAAACTGAAGTTAAAAAGAAATTATAGGCTCCCTTCAGGCAGAAATCAGAGCAGTGTACTGATCTGCTGAAAGAAGCTCCTCAATTTCAGCTGCATTATCCAACTTTATCCTGATCATCCACCCATCTCCAAAAGGATCCTTATTGACCAGTTCAGGTTCATCTTCCAGTTTTGCATTGAATTCGAGTACTTCACCAGCCACCGGCATAAACAGATCGGAAACTGTTTTCACTGCCTCGATGGTACCAAAAGCATCTCCCGTGGCCAGCTTTTCACCTTCTGTCTCAATCTCAACAAAGACGATATCTCCCAGCTCACCCTGTGCATATTCGGTTATTCCAATAAAGGCTTCATCACCTTCCAGGCGAAGCCACTCATGCTTTTCAGTATACTTCAGGTTATCGGGTACGTTCATAATTGGTGTGATTTAAGCCATCAAATTTAGCATTTTTTATTGTATAAATAACCCTATTGTGCAAGTGTGAACCTGACGCTGAAACCAATATTGGTATTGGCTGTTGGGTAGCTGAGTGATACGAACGGCTTGTTGACAACACGGTCAAAAAACAATCGCAGGTTGAATCGATCACTGAGCACATAATCGAGGGTGAGATTGATCTTGATTACCCGCTGTCCGGCAGTGATCTGATCAGGCTCTTCGGTAAGTTTCCGTATGATGGTCCTGTTATCACGAATCGACAGGTCGGTCCTTACATTCAGATCACTTGTAAGTGCCTGCTGACCACCTCCCGGCAGGTTGAAAATGATCGGAACCTCACTGAACCGGTAACCTCCTCCAATGACAATTTCATTGCTCGATACTTCATTCAATTGGTTATTGGCCAGGCTCAGGGCGAGTGACCTCGATTTCTTGATCTCAAACCGTGAAGTAAGGCTGTTCAGCCAATTCATATCGATACTGATGAGCGGACTGAATTGCTCGTTAATGGAGACGGATGTGATTTCGTTAGGTGAATAAAAATTGTTATTAAGGTCGAGGGACCTTAAATCGACAAATCCATCCGAGTTTTCAAAGAAAAACGGATTAGAGATGTAACTGCCCACATTGTATGAAGATCTGTAAGAGTGATTCAGGTTTATTGACCTGAATAATTTTTTGATGAATGGAATTTTGGATAGTCCATCGAATGTTACCCGCCAGTTAGGAAGTATCTGGGTTACAGAAGGAAATGCATTGAGGGTAATCTTTCTTGGATCCTTATTTCCGTATGCTGCCAGAAACGCCGGTATTAATACATCCTGGGAGTTGGATCCAAAGCCCAGGTAATAGCCAGCTGAATCGGTACCAGGTATATAATCGCCTCCTTCGGCCCGTCGAAAAGCGAGTCGTTCCGATATGATAAACCTGTACTCGTTCCTGAAGTTCTCAAATACTTCAGAGGCAAATTCCTCATCGCTGTGCACCTTCTCAAAAGCGGTCCCCCACGTGATATACGACATGCTGAAATTTCCTGTAATCTGCCTGCTGCGCGTACTGTCGGGAAAATTTCCATTAAAATCGGCAATATAATACTCATTGGCATTTTGAGCAAAACTCCTGTTTGCTGTCAGATCAATACGAAATCCAGGCAATGGTTCTATTGTTCCTCTGAAATTAAAGGTGTTGGTGAAATTCATTACGAATGGCGAGTTCAGAAGTGAATCTCTTGATAACCACCCGTTTTCAATAGCCCTCTGTGGGAACCGTGGATCCTGGTAGCCCAGGGCAAACGGCCATCCCGGGGCTGTGGTACCCTGGTAGTTTTCCATTCCAAAGGCACTGGTCGTAGGCAGATAACCGGGCAGAAGGGATCCCTCTCCCTGGGAATAGGAGATAGAGACATTATGAACACCCATGAGGATCTTACTTGTATAATCTGCAATGATGATCAACGGATGATCACCCAGCTCAATTGTCCCAACTATTTCGCACCTTACATTCCGGTAGTCCTCTTTTGTTGTGAATATAATCCGGTTGGGCCCGGTTACCTCAAGTTCACCTTCAATCTCCTGTCCGTTCTCATCGTAAAAGGTGACCTGTACGTTTTCGGTTTTCAAATTATGAGAGATCGACCGGGCACGGTTTGCCCTCAGGGATAATCCTTCGCTTTCAAACCTGACCTCCTTTGTACGTTTTTCATTACTCGGCCGGCGGAATCCTGACCGGAATTTTTCATTGACCTGTTTCAGATAAGGTACCTTATTATAGAGGTTAAGCATGTTTAGCTGGCCATTTAGCTGCAGGTTATTTGAATTTTTTACCGTATTCCCAAGCTCAATTGTGTCGGGTGTTATGGGTCCCACATCCCAGTAATAATTTGCACTGTACCGGGCCGATGCTGTTACCCAGTTCAATATGGGTATTTTATTAATGGGGATAGTATATGCTGCATTGATACTGTGATCATAATGGGTAGTACGGCCAAAACTGTACAGCTCCTGCAATATCGAATCCTTCTTGGCCTGGTAGTCATCCCGTTCCTTGTCCATAACACCAAGCGGTTCATCAATACGGGCTATGTTGGTTGCGCTAAAGTCAAGCTTAAGCGCTTTGGTGATATCGAATTTAACATCATAATATCTGTTCCAGAGGAAATTCTTATTAACAATGGTATCTATTCTTGCTCCGGGATTAGCCAGATTCCTCAGCAGCCTTTCATTGTAATCTCTCGAAAGGTCCGTCCGGAAAGAAAAACGTGAAGGATAGAAGTAAAAATTCATATCCTTGAACATCCTCATGTATTGCGACTTGAAAATATTTGCCTTGGCGAAAGGCGCCACATTTTTTGGACGTGTATTAAAGTTATAGGCTATGGCTCCCCTGTATCTTTTCCTTGAATCATATTCGGTTTTTATATTACGCATGTAGGTCTCATTATAAGCCAGGCTTGTCGACCAGTTGGCCAGGTCGTAAAACCTGGGCTGCCCTTCCATTTTGTTTTTCCTGATGTTGGTGAGGTTGACGCTTTTCCTTGTGGTCCTGTCCTGCGAATTATATTTTATTTCGTCTCTTTCTTTCGCGGTCTCTGCATTCCTCAGTGCAGATTTTAATTGTATGTCAGGGTCGAGGGGATTGTACTGTGGATTGATTACGGTTTCCGAGAAACCTACATACAAGGGGATGCTAATACCGGATTTTTCAGGGAAGAATTTACCCAGTTCCAGGTTCGATGAAATATCATACTGAATAACCTCCTCTTTGGATCGTTCATTCACTTTTTTCTCAATGCCACCGAAGCCCGGTGTGCTGGTGTTCCCTGCAATAGTAACTGATCCAAGGTCGGCCAGTTTGGTAGTCATCCGGGCATTGGCAGCCCAGCCTCCGTCTTCATTGAAATCGGTCAGGCGAAGCTCATTCATCCAGATCTCTCCCGATTTGGGCATACCGTCATCTTCCAGTGAATTACCTGAAGCCCTTGGGTTCCGGATACCGATCATAATGGTCCTTACATTGCTCAGGTTTGGATTTCCTTTCACACTTACCCGGTTTCCCTTTTTATCAAAAAAGCTGTAAATGGTATTCATGGTCACGGTAGCACCCGTTACACGCATGTCGTCGTTCCTGGCCTGTTTAACATCCTGAAAAATCTCAAGTGGTATTTCAAACCTGTTTTCGACCGGCCATACTGTGCGGCGGTCGTTCAGATTATTATTGTCGTATCTTCCCGGAGGAGTCAGGATGAGAGGAACCTCATATTCATAGTAATTGTTCTTATAGTCAGAGCCCAGCCGGATAAAGGCAACCAGGTCGTTATCATTCAGGACCAGGTCTTCGATAGCCTCGGCATGTACCTCCATCTGGACTTTCTTATACTGCCTGATGTCCATGAAAATATTCTTATATACTGCCCTGGCATCACCATCTTCCAGGTCGGTCACTTTCATCAGGATCGACTGCTCATTTAATTGCCTGAGCTGCGGGTTGGTGGGATCGATAACCCTGTCGATACCGGGAGGTAGTATATAGTTAACCGGAGTTTTTCCTGCGTTCTCCTCAATGTTTACTGCCGAAACATCAAGTACCCCGTCTGTTGGTTCAGGCGATGTTATCCCTTCCCCACCCTGGGTGAGCGGGTAGTTATATCTTCTCCATTCTCCCCTCACAAGATCCAGGCGTGCAAATCGCAGCACAACCTTGTCATCAAATCCGGTAAGGTACATTCTCATGAAACGGATAGACTTAAAATCCTGGATACCTCCTGTTTTGTCCTGCCAATCATTAATAGGTATACGGAATTGGTACCAGTCGACACTCGATTTCGATCCGTTCGGAAAATCAGAGATCTTGGTAACCTTATCGGTGATATAGTTTGACCCTACCTCGAAGTCTTCCGGCCGAAGGCTGACATGGTACTCATAATATTTTTCTGTTTCGCTCAGGGTATTATCCCGGTTTATATCTTCAACATTGGGTAAGGTTGACCCTGTTGTAGGATACGATTCATCCGTTTGTTCTGAGGTTGGTGAATTTCCTTCAAGCCCGTTATAATACCTGTACCGGTCGAGGATGCTTACCTCATTCTGATCATAGTCTGTTCCCCTGAAATAATGGAAATTGTCGTTCGAGGGATCTTCCAATGCATTAATATAAGCAGGAGAATTGTTTCCATGCAACAGGCGGATTGAATCAAGGTAATTAACAAAGAATGATCCTTCATCCAGGTCACTCAGCCCGTCCAGTCCGATGTCCTGGTATTGCCGTGATGGGGGATCATTATTAAATGCGTTTACCAGTGATTGGGAGATGGGGATCCTTCCCCAAACTGTGGTATCAACCAGATTGACAAGCTCGGTGGAAGGCAAACCGTTCTCAAACGATTTCCTTGAATCCCTCAGGATATCCTCAGAGATATCCCCCAGGTTAAAATAGAGATCACCACCCTTGTGATCCGGATCTTCGACAAATGGATCCATCATCCAGAGCTCAATAAATTCAACGTTGGCATTTTCAAAATCATTGGTCTGGATCTCCCGCATGATACCTCCCCAGGATTCGGTTGGATTAAGCAGGAATCCATTCTGGTCGATGTCAAGCGAATAGTTATATGGTCCCTTTTCCCGCGGATTAAATGAAATGTTCAATACAGCCAGGTTGGTCGGGACACCACTCGGATTCTCCTTATTGGGGAAAATATCTGTCTCAAATACCTCCTCGACGAAGTGGCTCGATTGCAGGTCGGGATTGGCTTTTATGTGTCCGGGTGTCAGGGAATTATTTCTCAGGAAGAGTGGATCGATCACATAGTAAGACAGTTTCGACCGGTTGTAGCCATACATTAAATTATTCACCATGCTACCCTCCTGGAATCGCCCCGATGGTGTACTTGAATATACCCAGGCAGCAAAGTTCTTCATATCGATCGATGTCTGGCTCCCCTCAAAATCATCGATGTATGCTACCCCTTCCTTCTTAATGGCCCTTGAATGTCCGGGGATAAGATGGGCAAATTCCCCTGTGAAAGTAATGTTGGATGTCTGACTGGTGGAGATCAGTGGCAGGTAATCGATCATTGTTGTAAGTAGCTGTGACTGTTTCCGGTAGGATCCATTAATTCCCCAAATAGTATTTGATATGGGCTCGTCACCGATATTTACTTTCTGGGTAAGCGGGCGCTCGGTCAGGTTTAATATAGTTCCCCCTAAATTAAAATCATCCGATAACTTGTAGTTTAAATGTGCTCCAACCAGGGTTTTGGTCTGGATTGCAAACAATGACTGACTCTCCAGGGAGATCCTGATGGGTGTCCCCGACTCGAGGAGTCCCTGGTTGATAATGGTTACCCGTCCCAGGGGATAATCAACCGTAAAGTCGACATTTTCGGTCAGCTGACGACCACCCGCTGTCACCACCACAGATCCCTGCGGGACATTCATCGCATTGAGCATGATCTCGCTGCTGGAGGAAGAGCGGTAGGTCCCCACCAGTTTAAATTTATTCTTCTCCGCCACTTGGGATGCAAGGGTTTTAGTCGAGTCATATAACTCATTGAAGACATATTTCTCCGCAATATCCGGTTGTCCTATTTTCTTTTCAAGATATTCCCCGAACGGTTCAAGCACAGGGAATATGACTCGTCCGTTCTGCGTGTTAATGGTTATCCCTGAAATGAAATCAAACATACCATCCGGAACAGGGTCGAGTTGCTCATTCAGGTTATCCAGGTTCAATACCCCCAGAAGCACCTGGTTTTTAATGTTGCCTTCAGGGAGATAATTAATGGATGTTCCCGTCTGGTCATCTTCATACATCACTTCAAGGACAAATTCGTCGGGATTTACCTGATAGGCACCGATAGCATAAATATTTTTCATCATCAGCTCCCATGATGGCAGCCGCGGGGTCAAATTGGTTCCTTTCAGAAGCTTAACGATCAGGGAACCGGGGGCATCTATACCATCAGAGGATAATTCCCCTACCTTAAATGTTCTTCCGTTTAAGGTATATTCATAGGCCACTGCCAGAACCTCATCCGCATTAAGGGCAGAATTCAGTGATATATAACCCAGTTTGGTATTGATTGTAAATTCCCTGGATGACAGCTTCCGGGCATTTTCCACCTTCTCAAAATCCTGTCCTGCGAGGAATCCGGGTATTGAACCCTGCAGTGTACTACTCACCATATTGATGTTCCTGATATTGCTGAAAGCGGTGGTCATCTGCTGGTACTGGTTGTTTATTTCGTTCCTGGGATTGGCCCCTCTTTCACCGGGGGTCTGGGTGAATACGGGTGAAAAGATATTGGACTGATCTTCGGCAAGGTCCATGAAGGCCACAAAGTTCCTGGAGTTTTCGAAGTTACTGGTCTTATTGGTTACCCAAACCTCGATCTTGGTAATGTTGATTCCAGTGTTGATTATGGGAAGGTTTTGAAGGGCACGGTCGTAATTGTCCTTAAAATAGTGCGACAGGAAGAAATGCCTGTTGGCATCATAGTCATCGATATTCACTTCAAAATCACTGAGTTGAGCGCCTCCTTCCACATTGATGACCGAAGTCTCACCCTCCTGCTGGGAGAAGATGGAAGTGACCGTCAACTTGCCGAACTGCAATTCGGTTTTCAGACCGAACAGGCTCTGGCTACCGGTGATAAGCGATCCGGCTAGTGGCAGGCTGACATTTCCCGCTTCAATTTTCTTAATGATCTCATCCTCCTTTCCGGAATATTCAATCTTGGTTTTGTTTTCGAATTCAAAGGTGGCTTCTGTATTATAATTTAAACCAAGTTTCATTTTATCCCCGATGGTTCCTGTTACATTCATCTGGATCTTCTCCTCGAAAGTAAAACTTGGAGTACGCCTCAGCTTCTCAGAAAGGGTGGGATTATCAAGGCGCGACAGGTTAAAGCCAAAGATGAGTTCAGCCGATCCCTGGGGAATAATGTTGATGGTATTTGTCCCGAATACCTTGTCGAATGCTTCACCTCCGATATTAATAGCCGGAATAAATGAGGATTGCATATCGGGAGATTCACCCAGTCTGCGTTGTGTCCAATAATCGCGTTTGGCCTGCTCCATTTCGAACCGTCTGTATTCATCGAGCGACATGGCGGTGCTGGGCCGGTAATTAAGTTCTCCGATTTTTTCTGAAAACACATATGAATTGGTGGCGGGATCGTAAATGATTTCTGAGCGGATGTTAGATGGATTCCGAAGGAACAATGGTGAAGTTTTTCCTACATCCGAAAAAGGTGAACTGGGATCTTTTCTGAATGGGTACTTCAAATCGATCGAATCCTTATCCGATGTGTCCTGTGGTGCGTAATAACTAAAAAACTCATCAGAAAAATCGATTGAAAATGATATCCTTTCTGCATTAACAGCAAAAAATGATGTTAAGATGAGAATAACATTTCCAGCAGCCAGATATTTGGTTACCCTGTTCAATATACCTGATAAGGATTAGGTTCAATCAGAGACGTTTCAAGGCTTCCTTGATCAGTTCTTCAACGGTGAGATCACTTTTTTCGCTATGGATCTGCCGTATCACCTTTTCAACCATTGCTTTAGAAAACCCTAAATTAACTAATGCAGATAACGATTCTTCCTGGATAGTATTGCTTTCTGATTCGAATATTTCCTCTAATTGTTCGACTTTAGACACTTTGTCCTTCAGATCGACAATTATCCGCTGAGCCGACTTGGCTCCGATGCCTTTCACACTCTTAAGGGCGAATACATCTCCTTCATTGATTGAACGGATAACATCGTCTGGCGTCATTGAGGAGAGGATCATTCTGGCCGTATTGGCACCAACGCCTGATACAGAGATCAGTTGACGGAAGATCTCCCTTTCCCTCTGGTCGATAAAACCAAAAAGGAGATGGGCGTCCTCACGGATGATCTGGTGGATAAAAAGTTTGCAGGGCTCTGTTTTACCAAGGTTGGAATAGGTATTCAGGGATATGTTAATAAAATATCCTATCTGGCCGGCTTCAAGGATGATATAGGTTGGTGTTTTTTCGGCGACCTTACCCGCTATGTAATCATACATACTAGTTATTTTTTAGCCCTGCGCATCGATCACGGCAATTGCGGCCATATTAACGATCTCTCTTACAGAACTTTCCATATGCAGGATGTGAACCGGTTTACCAATGCCCACGAGGATTGGTCCAATTATTTCCAGGCCTGCAAGTTCTCCCATCAGCTTATAGGCGATATTACCCGAGCTGAGATTCGGAAAAATAAGGGTATTGACTTGCTTATCCTGTAGTCGGGAAAATGGGAACTTGCTTATTCTAAGTTCTGTGTTCAATGCGAAGTTGGCCTGCATTTCGCCGTCGACAATCAAATCGGGATGATCTTTATGAAGGATTTTAATCGCCTCCTGAACCCTTTGAGAACTGTCACTACGTGTGGCCCCGAAATTAGAATATGACAGCATCGCGATCCTGGGTTCAATATTAAATTTACGGATTTGTTTGGCAACCAGAACAGTGGTATCCACCAGGGTTTGTCCGGAGGGTTCAATATTAACCGTGGTATCGGCAAAGAATATCGGTCCGCGTTTGGTAAATACAATATACATACCTGCAATACGTTTTTTCGGGTTATTGGTGCCAATAATCTGCAAAGCAGGCCTGATGGTTTCACTGTATTTAGTGGTCATTCCTGATAAGAATCCATCCGCCTGACCGGTTTCAACCAACATAACTCCGAAATAATTCCTGTGAAACATTAATTCGGTTGCATCATCAAGGGTTATTCCCTTGCGTTGACGTTTTTCAAAAAACAACCTGCCTAATGCATTTCGGCGATTTGATTCTTCTTCGCTCGCCGGATCAATTATTACAGGATTAACAAGATCAAGTTCGGTCTCCTTAATGAGAGATAATATCTTCTTTTTATTCCCCAGTAGAATGGGTTCTGCAATTTTTTCATGGATAACTGTTTGAGCGGCTTTAAGCACCTGAAAGTTTTCGGCTTCTGCAAAAACGATCTTTTTAGGTTCCTGTCTTGCTTTTGTTTGGATCACATTGATCAGCTGGTTGTCGAGCCCGAGCCGTTTACGGAGGGTTTCTTTATATACTTCGAAGTTTTTGATGGGCTGTCTGGCCACTCCTGAGTCCATTGCTGCTTTGGCAACAGCAGGAGCAACCGTTGTAATCAATCTGGGATCAAGGGGTTTAGGAATGATGTATTCTCTTCCAAAAACGATGTTTTGTTTTTGATATGCAGTACTCACAATTTCAGGAACATCTTCTTTTGCCAGTGCGGCCAGTGCATTCACAGCAGCAATTTTCATTTCCAGGTTAATTTCTCTGGCCCTGACATCCAGTGCTCCCCTGAATATGAAAGGAAATCCCAGTACATTATTAATCTGGTTGGGATGGTCGGATCTTCCCGTTGCAAAGATCATATCATCCCTTGTTCTCATGGCAAGATCATATTCGATTTCGGGATTCGGGTTTGCCATAGCGAAGACAATCGGCTCCGGGGCCATGCTTTTGAGCATTTCAGCCGAAAAGACATCGGCCACCGACAGGCCAAGGAAAACATCGGCCCCTTTACAGGCATCTGCGAGGGTTTCCAGGTCGGTATCGCGGGCAAACTCAATTTTGTATTTGTTAAGGTCTTTTCTTTTTGTGCTGATGACTCCCTTGCTGTCGACCATAATTAAATTTTCTTTCCTGACGCCGAGGGATACATAAAGCTTTGAGCAGGATATGGCAGATGCTCCGGCACCGTTCACCACCACCTTCAGGTCTTCAATCTTTTTACCAGTTATTTCCACGGCGTTCAGAAGGCCGGCAGCGGAAATAATGGCTGTTCCATGCTGGTCATCATGGAAAACAGGAATATCCAACTCCCTGATAAGCCTTTCCTCAATTTCAAAACACTCCGGAGCCTTGATATCTTCAAGATTAATCCCTCCGAAAGTTGGAGAGATCTTTCGTACTACTTCTATCAGTTTCTCCGGATCTTTTTCATCTACCTCAATATCAAAAACATCCACATCGGCAAAGATCTTGAAAAGCAAGCCTTTCCCTTCCATAACCGGTTTCCCTGCACCTGCTCCAATGTCTCCCAATCCAAGGACTGCCGTCCCATTTGAAATTACGGCCACGAGGTTTCCCTTCGCTGTATACTTATAAATGTTCTCCGGATCTTTTTGAATTTCTTTACACGGTTCTGCAACTCCGGGTGTGTAAGCAAGCGACAGATCTATCTGGGTGGAATGTGGTTTGGTGGGTACTACTTCAATTTTACCAGGACGCCCTGATGAATGATAATTCAGGGCATCTTCCTTAGTTATTTTAGTCATGAGGATATTTTTTGGTTAATTATTAACAAAGCTAGTGATTAATGGGATCAAAAACCTGACAAAAATTATCCGACAATCAAAAACATGATGTTTTTGAGCAGCAAATTATGAAGGATTAATCCTGGTCGCTCAGGTCGGAAACAGCCAGGGGGTTCTTATTTATTTCGGTAAAGAATTGCCTGTTATGATGGATATCACAAGCCGTATAAATAGCCTTGAGGAAGGACTTCGGGCTTGCTTCGTTCTTGCCTGCCAGGTCGAAAGCTGTTCCATGTGCCGGTGAGGTCCTGATGATAGGGAGTCCGGCAGTATAATTCACTCCCTCATCCATGACCAATGATTTGAAAGGTATCAGTCCCTGGTCGTGATACATGGCAAGCGTTCCGTCAAAATTCCTGAAATCTCCTGAGCCGAAAAACCCATCTGCAGGATATGGGCCGAAACAATAAATTTTATCCTCCTTCGCTTTTGCTATTGCCGGCAGGATAATATCCTTTTCTTCATGGCCGATCATTCCCTCTTCTCCGGCATGCGGATTGAGTCCCAGCAAAGCAATTTTTGGTTTCCTGACTCCAAAATCGCGGATTAATGAATCATTCAGTAATTTGATCTTATTCAGGACCAGTTCTTCTGTAATGACTGACGGGACTTCACTCAGGGGGATGTGTGCGGTGATTAAACCTATTTTCAACAGGTCACTGACCATGAGCATCAACGCATCCTTCGATTCAAAATAATCTTTCAGGAATTCGGTATGGCCGGCAAAGGAGAATTTGTCGGATTGAATATTGTATTTATTGATGGGGGCCGTGATCAGGGCATCCAGTTTGTTTGCCTTTAGGTCTTCGACTGCCCTAATGAGCGCCGTGTAGGATGCTTCCCCTGCAATCTCGGTTGATTTGCCCAGTTCGACCCGTACGTCATCATCGACACAATTGATGATGTTTGCCCTTTTTGTGTTGGCTTCATCCGGAGATTTTATGCTTGTAAGGCTGAAGTTTTCAATGTCCAGTGCTTTTCTGTGGTATGCCGCGACTTTTAATGATCCATATACGATGGGAGTACATATCTCAAAGA
Source organism: Bacteroidales bacterium (assembly GCA_016783865.1). Next base: position 46,149 of record JADHVS010000001.1, on the reverse strand, counting down.
TGCGGGGATCAAGCAAACTCTTAATAATGATCTCATAACCAATCCCGTTGATGTCACCCTGGGTAATGCCTATTTTTATTTTTTGTGAATTCATAAAAGAAATGACTAAAGTGACTAAATTGAACTAAAATGACTAAAATTGGGGAGTGGGCTTTGTGAATGAATTCTGTGAGTTATCTTTTACTGCTCCTTCTCTTAAGAAAATCAAACAGTAACCTCACGCCCATGCCGCTGCCTCCCTTGCCCCAGTATTTATCCTTTGTTTTATTAAATGATGGTCCGGCAATATCGAGATGAATAAAAGGATAACCGGTGAAATGTTCGAGGAATTTACCTGCGGTGATCGCTCCGGCATATTTTCCGCCAATGTTTTTCAGGTCGGCGATATCTGATTTTAACATTTCTGCATAATCATCCCAGAATGGGAATTCTGCAATCCTTTCACACACCTGGTCACCGCTTTCCTTTAACTGATCCATGACCACCCTGGAGGCATTCCCCATTCCTACTATCCCATATTTCCCGATGGCTGCATGTGCTGAGCCGGTGAGCGTGGCCAGGTTAATGACCAGTTCAGGATCATATTTTTTCGCCCAACTCAATGCATCGGCCAGGATCATCCGTCCTTCTGCATCTGTGTTCAAAACTTCAACTGTGGTTCCGTCATACATTTTAATCACATCACCGGGAACATACGAGTTGCCATCAGGCCTGTTGTCAGTGGCAGGGGCAAGACCGATCACATGAAGAGGTAGTTTTGCCTTAGCCACGGCATACATAGCGCCAGCCACAGTAGCTGCTCCGGCCATATCACATTTCATATAGTCCATGCTGTCATGTGTGGATTTCAGGCTTATTCCTCCCGTATCAAATACAATACCTTTTCCCACCAGGACATATGGTTTTTTATTAATATGCTTTTCCGGTTTCCAGGTCATAATTGTGAAGGTTGGGGGATCAATACTTCCTTTATTTACAGCAAGCAAACCACCCATTCTCAGCGACTCAATTTTTTTCTTTTGAAATACTTCCGTTGTGAATCCGGCTTCTTTTCCCATCCGCTCAATCTCTTTTGATAACTGAACAGCCGTTAGAAAGGAGAGGGGTTCGTTAACAAGATTACGTGTATTGTAAACAGCCTGGATGTTGTGATCGAGCTGAGCCAGCAGATTAGCTTTTATTGAATTGCCCGGAACTCTGATTGATTTAAGAGAATTCTCAGTTTCCTCTGTTTTAGTCAGGTATTTTAAAAACTGGTAATTGCCCAGTGCCAGCCCTTCAACCAGAGCAAATGGATATGATGAATTGCCGGTAAGGTCAATCACGGTGACTTCCTTTATTTTATTCTGATTAAGAGTAACTTGTAATTTATCTCCTGCCTTCCGCAAATCTTCAATGACAATATCATCGGTTTTATCCGGATTATCGATCAGTTGAATAAATACCCAGCGGTTGTATTGATTAATTGCAACCTGCTTTTTTTTCTGTTTCAAACTGTTTGCCAGGAATTTAATTTCATGGCTGGAGGTGATATAATCGCCGAAGGAGGTATCGTCTTTTCCAATCAGGATCAAATGCTGATTGGATGTAATTTTAGTTACCGGCCTGATGTTCATTATGAAATAAATTTGGAAAAGAATAATCTGTAAAGATAGTAAAACCCTCCTATTCGACCACCTTGAAAGTTTGGAGGATGGCTTGGAGTTCCCTGATGTAGTTTCTTTTTTCCTTCCCGGGGGCAAACACGAATCCTTCCGCCGTAATCACACGGTTCCTCGATTCATCGAGTGTGGTGATACTAATAAACGGCCCTCCCATAAATCCGTTTTCCAGTTTCCAGAGGCCCCTGATTTCAGCAAAATAGCGGTCATCCTTTGTGTATTCCCTGAAATAGATCGGGGCTTCCGATTCAACCGACATGTATGATCCCGCATTGGGCCCGGGTACGAACCGCCGGGTATATTCATTTCTTTTCTTCACCAGGAAATCCTCAGTGAATGTATTGGGATCAGTATAGTCGTAATAGTAAATCAGCACTCCCTGCATACGGTCACTCGGCTCATGTGAGATCCAGATAAACCGGGCAGTGTCGACATCAAAATTATAACCAGCGGGAACAGAGATTGACAGGTTATGTTCAGTACGTAATATCTGGTCTATCCCTTTTGCCCTGTTCTTTTTGTAGTTCTGAACTGTTCTTTCAATCTCAATCTGGTCTATCAGGGTTACCAGCTTCTCTCTGTTTTCGATGAGGTAATTGAGTGTAGTAGAATCTTTCGGGCCTATCACATTGATCACAATCTGGGGCTTGGCCCATATGTCGCGCTGTACAATGATCCTGGGCTTTTGATGCCGTGAAGATATCTTTGTAAGAATAATGTTACGATGAGATTTAAAAAGGTTACTAAATCCTGAGGAGGGAATTCTTACGATGTCATAAATTGGTTCATCCTCCGGCAATGCTATTACGGGTTGGGAGAAGGTCTCCCTGAAAAACTCTCCTGTTTCTGATCCCCACTGATATTCATCCATTACCAGTACAATCTCCCCCGGCTTCCCGGTTACTTTGGGCAAAAGGGGCTGCTTATCTGAGTCACATGCCCCGAGAAGAATGAAAAATGCTACTGAAATTGTTATGCAAAATCTTGTCATTATAGTTGTAATTGTGGATTGAATCCTGCGAGCGCATTCCCCGTAGCTTGCTGCGGGGTTAGCGAGCGCAATTTAAAATTTATATTAAGGATCGATGATTCCTCGCAGCTTGCTGCGAGGAGAATCAATTACTCACAAATATTATACCAATGTAATCTTTTTTTTAACCAACTCACTCACCCTCGATTCACGAGATATTGGCCAAAAGCCAATATCTTGCTTTCTTCAAACCGATTGGCCATAACCTGGACCCCAAAAGGCAGACCATTTGTGTGCCGGCCCAGGGGTAATGACATGGCCGGAATACCGGTCAGGTTAGCATGAGTGGTGAAGATGTCTTCGAGGTAAAGCGCTACGGGATCATCGCCCATGCTTCCCAGGTCAAAAGCAGTCCGGGGTGTTGTGGGCAGCAGGATAAGGTCATACCGGTTAAAAATTTCCTGTGTCTTTTCAGAGATCAGTCTCCTCACTTTCTGGGCCTTGGCATAGAAGGCATCATAATATCCTGCGCTCAGGACGAATGTGCCGGTCATGATCCTTCTTTTAACTTCCAGTCCGAAACTTTCACTGCGCGAAAGGGTATAGGTCGATTTGATGTCCTTTGACTCCCTGTTCCTGTAGCCATAATGGATGCCGCCATAACGGGATACCCTTCCATAGGTAGGTTTAATGCCGGTTACCCCGCAGAACCCCCCGCTACTTTGGTACGGTTAACAGGATTCAATACCGGGCCATGCACGGAGGTCTCATTGGTTCCACCCATGGCAAATTCATCACAATTGGTCCGGCCAGTTTGCCTGCTTTCCCCTGACCAATTTTTTTCTGGATCTGTTTGCTGCTATCCAGGGCTTCTTCCCTGAAAACCTCAATAATGGCATTGAGGTCCTGGTTCTTATCGATGTTACCAAGATAGTGTTCAACAACAGAAGGAAGCGTTACCTGTTGGTCAGATAACAGTTTTCGGATTTGAACGAGTGAGGAGAAGGATTGCATCGGTCAGGGAATAAAAAACCTGTCTAACAGAAATATTTCCAGAAGACAGGTAAGCTGTTGAAAACGAATACGTTGTGATAATTAATCGTTTTCTGTCTCAGTATTATTTTCAGTGTCCGGTTTTTCCTCTTTAGTGGCTTTTTTAAATTCTTTCATTCCCTGGCCCAGGCCTTTCATGAGTTCAGGTATTTTTCTGCCTCCGAAAAGCAATAACAGTACAATCACTACAAGTACTATCTGCCAGGGCCCGATCATTCCAAGTATAATAAATAGGTTCATGGTTTCTGAAGTTTAATTTAGCGGATCAAATTTACAAATTATTATTCAATTGCCGTTGGTTTAGCCATCGGATATAAAAGGTTGCATAGATTTATTTCCTGAACAGCTGTATCACATCGTTCCCATTGGCATACAAAAGTAGTGCCAGGAGCAGGATCATGCCTGTGATCTGTGCATATTCAAGGAATTTATCCCCTGGTTTTCGTCCGGAGACAATCTCATATAAAAGGAACATAACATGGCCTCCGTCCAGTGCAGGAATAGGAAGAATATTCATGATGGCAAGGATAATGGATAGCAGGGCTGTAAGGTTCCAGAACCTTTGCCAGTCCCACTCATCAGGGAAGAAGCTGCCGATCTTGATGAAACCTCCCAGTGATTCGTATGCTTTTGTTTTCGGCCGGAAAAGTAACTTGAGCTGTTTGAGGTAACTCACCATGTTTGAGATACCTTTGCTTATTCCTGCAGGTATGGATGATAAAAAGGTGTATTCAATTTTTTCCATTTCAAAGAACCGGGAATAATTAACCACCGGATAAATACCGACTTTTCCTTCTTCTGAGACATTGACAGGGAATGTGAGTTTTTCCTCTCCCCTGACTACATGTATATCAACAGGCTGGTTTTTATATTTTGCCAGTATAGCCTGGTATTCATCGAAAAACATCAGGCTGGTATCATTCACCCCGATCATCTGGTCTTCCTTTCTGATACCGGCGTCACGGGCTCCCGATTCTTTCGGGAAATCCCCGGCAATGAAAGGTATCCTGGTTTCGATAAAACCGGTACTCTTAATCAGCGGGGCTATGATCTCATCGGGTACAGTGACATCCACCAACCTGCCATCTCTTTCTACCTGTATGACCTGTGTCTTATTGATAATGATGTCGTGGACTACCTGGTGGAACCTTTCTACTTCGTGTCCATCAAGTGAGACAATTTTATCACCGTTCTGCAAACCCATGCTAAGCGCCAGTGTATCACACATGATACCATACCTGGCATTCTGGTTGGGAAGGTATTGTTCACCCCATATGTATAATGAAGTAGCATAGAGGAAAAGTGCCAGCAGAAAATTTACAAGTACTCCTCCAACCATAATAAAAAGACGCTGCCAACCCGGTTTCGACCTGAATTCCCAGGGTTGCGGAGGCTTTTTCATTTGTTCCTTATCCATCGATTCATCAATCATCCCGGATATTTTAACATATCCTCCAAGGGGTAACCAACCGATCCCATACTCGGTATCACCAACCTTTTTCTTAAATAATGAAAACCATGGATTGAAGAAAATATAGAATTTTTCGACGCGTACCTTGAAAATTCTGGCAAATACAAAGTGTCCCAATTCATGTAAAAAAACCAGGATGGAAAGGCTCAATAAAAACTGGGATGCCTGGATTAAAATTTTCATACTCCTTTGACGTTAATAAAACGCAGTGCAATTTCTCTTGCTTCCTGATCCGATTTAATGTAATCATCAAATTCGGGGTGCCTGATATAATTTGCCGAATCCATGGTTTTCTCAATGATCTCAGGCATATCAAGAAAACCAATCCGGCCTGTAAGAAAGGCTTCTACTGAAACCTCATTGGCGGCATTCAGGATACATGGCATATTACCCTTTTTCCTGAGCGCTTCAAAAGCCAGTGCAAGATTACGAAAATTTTTCAAATCAGGTGCTTCGAAAGTAAGATTAGGATAATCGGAAAAATTAAAACGCGGGAAATCCGATTTTATTCTTTTGGGAAAACCAAATGCATATTGAATGGGTAGTTTCATATCCGGAATACCCATCTGGGCTTTAATGGATCCATCTTCGAACTGAACCATGGAATGAATAATCGATTGAGGATGGACCACCACTTCAATCTGGTCGGGTTTTAAACTGAACAGCCAGTGTGCCTCAACCACTTCCAGCCCTTTATTCATGAGAGATGCCGAATCAATAGTGACCTTCGTCCCCATACACCAATTAGGATGCTTTAATGCTTCCTCACATGTGACTTTTCTCAGGAAGGCTTTATCTTTTCCCCGGAAAGGACCGCCTGAAGCGGTAAGAATAACCTTCTCCACAGGATTGAGCTCTTCGCCAACGATGCACTGGAAAATGGCTGAGTGTTCTGAATCAACCGGATAAATATTTGCCCGGCACTCTTCCGCAAGATTTATGATGAGTTCACCTGCCACAACCAGGGTTTCCTTGTTGGCAAGGGCAATGTCCTTGCCTGCACGAATGGCCCGGAGGGTAGGTTTTAGCCCTGCGAAACCTACCATAGCAGTCAGTACGATCTGGATCGAATCCATCTCTGTAACCTGCTCAACGGCATCATTCCCTGCATATACTTTAATGGGATGATCCGACAGTGCCTGGCTGACCACATCATACTTCTCCTCATTGGCAATAACCACGTGATTGGGAACATATTGAATGGCCTGTTTGATGAGCAGTTCAGCATTGTTCCCGGCCGTCAGGACTTCCAGCTCAAAAAGATCAGGATTTTTCTCAATAACTTCAAGGGCCTGGGTGCCGATCGATCCTGTTGAACCTAAAATAGCTATGTGCTTCTTTCCCATTAAGATGTTGCCGGGTTGAGGTCAAAAAACAATATATTCTTCAGGATTTACGGGCGTGCCATTGTGCCAGATTTCAAAATGGAGATGTGGCCCTGTGGTTAACTCACCTGAATTTCCCACGATGGCTATGGCATCTCCCGCCTTGACCACATTTCCTGTTTTCTTTAATAGTTCAGCATTGTGTTTATATACCGAGATAAGGTTGTCTTTGTGTTGTACCTGTATCACGTAACCTGTCTCTACCGTCCAGGATGCCATGATAACTGTTCCATCAAGGGTAGCCTTTACCACTTCATCCGGGGAGGCAACTATATCTGTCCCGAAATGATTCTTTGTTGCATCAAATGGACTGGATACAATGCCACGTATCGGTGCAAAAAAATGCACTCCGGCAAGTCCCGATGCCTTGGGTCTGTTATCAACTACAGCCAGGTTGTATTGCTCCTCTTCTTCAATCTGATTCCGTAAAATTGAATCTTCTATGGATTTGGAAAAATCAATGGTGCCATAGTCGATCATGGTATCTGAAGTGACAAACAGATTGGTTGGTTCTTCACCCGCTATGATGGCATTGATATTTTCCAGATACATGTCCCTGATCCTGATCTCGTTTTCCAGGGAATCGAGCCTGAGAGAATTCATCAGGATGGTCCTCCGGATGTTGCCGTCAGGATAACCGGGAATCAATTCACGGACACCTGTGTAGGCTACCAGTGCAAAAATCCCTGCTATAAGAAAAAGAATTACAGAACTAAACAGGGCGATATAATTCAACTTTGATAAACGAAGATACCAGACCTCCTCAAAGGTCTGGTCATTATATATAATCAGCCTGAATTTATCTTTTAATTTATTAATAAAACTACTGTTTTGTTTGGTTGCCATCTGTTTACTTTCAAAAAAATTCATACAAAGATAGTGAAATGAGTATGATTAATAAAAATCATGTGAAAGCGAAGCGATTGTCCCCCCGGGGCCTCGGGGGATTCTCAAATTTGAATCCTGCGAGCGCATTCCCCGTAGCTTGCTGCGGGGTTAGCGAGCGCAATTAAAAATTTATATAAAGGATCGATGATTCCTCGCAGCTTGCTGCAAGGAGAGTCAATTATTTTCTCATGAAATGAACAGTATATACTTTTGTCAGGACTTTGAGGTTAATTTTTTTTGGTCTAATTTTAGAGTAATCCTTATCAAAATATCATGAAAACCGAATCCGACTTTAAAACTTATTATGACCAAACCCTGGTTCCTGATCTCAAAGAGCTTGAGATCAAAAGACTTCGTATTGCTAACAGGGCAAGGACTCTGATCATTGTTGAACTTATTATTTTCATTGCGATCATAATCTATTCTTTATTTTTCAGGCCTGAGCGGCCAAATTCCCCGGGACCTGATTTCGGATTGATATTTTTGATTGCCGGCTCCCTGATTGTGTTACTGATAATTTTTGGTTTTGCGCTGGTGGGTTTTTATAAAGGATTCAGGGTGCTCTATAAGAAGAATATTATCTCAAAACTGGTCAACCAGATCAGTGATGAGCTGGATTATTCCCCGAACGATAATATCCAGGTACATGATTTTAAAGCAAGCAGGATCTTCAAGGGTGAAATTGCCAGATATCAGGGGAGAGACCTTGTGACCGGGACCCTGAAAGGAATCCCTTTTCGATTTTCCTGGTTGAATGTTTATATGCGCACTATACCTGACGAGCGCTCAAAATCATCAATGCACAAGTTGTTCGCCGGTATCTTCTACATTGCTGATTTTAAACGGGCTTTCAAGGCCGATGCGGTTGTTTTTCCAAACCTGAGTAAAGTACTGCGGATAGGTACACTGGCCAGGCTGATCCAGGATGCATTAATGGGTAAGAGAATAGACCTCGGTGATGAGGAATTCCGGAAAGAATATGCTGTTTATTCCGAAGAGCCTGACAAGGCACAAGGAATGATTACTCCCGGACTAATGCAATGGATACTCGATTTCAAAAAGATAACAAACGGCCGGGTATTTGTCTCATTTGCAGCAAATAAGCTATATATTGGGGTGTACATGAAGCGAAACCTGTTTGAACCACCCCTGTTCAGGAAAACCGAGAATTATGATTTTGTGTGGCGGAATTTCAGGTATCTGCTTTTATTTTCAGGACTTGTCGAGGATATGGCGAAAAGAATTTAAGAAGTAGACAGTAGACAGTAGAAGTCAGAAGGGGAAATGGTGAGTGGTGAGTGGTGAGGTGATAGGTGACCAAATCCCAAACCTCACACCCACTCATCTCTTCACTCGTCACTCTTCACACATCACTCCTCAACCAGGTAATGAACTTCCCCTCCAACCTCGTCCACCACCTTTTCAGCAAAATCTACCAGGATGTTCCAGTATTCGCGCGGCTGGCTTCGTTTGATTCGATGATAATATCCCCTTTCCCAATCCGGGTATTCGTATTTATCGTACCATTCAATGCGCAATACCACCAACTGATCCTCTACATCGACTAAGATCCTGTACATATTCTCGGTACTGAAGATTTTTGTCTTTCTGAGCGCAGTGGTTGTGTAGCAGTATTTATCAAACGTGGACAAAACATATCCCTCATCCCGTAACACGAATATGACTTCATCAAATAGATCGAACCTGCTTTGAGTATCGTGCCAGATATGGATAACGTTCGCGTTCTTAGGCACCTCCTGTGATTGCCCTATCCAGGGAATTAAAAGAAGTATGGGAAGAAATATTAGTATTTTCATGGCATTTTGGTTAATTGTCTGTCTGGTCTGAATGCAAATCTTGTGCCTGAAAAAAAAATCGGTTATCCTGTAACGATATCCGTCCAGACTCGTCTTATATGCAGTAAACATCTTAAAGACATGAAAAAAGCAATTCTATCCATTATTGTTCTTGCATTTGGGGCAGGAATATTTGCGCAATCGGGCGACATCAATCGCCTCTATTATACTTATCAGGGAGAATCTGAAGTGATATCCATGTACATTCCCGGATTTCTCTGCCGCCTGGCCGCCAGCCTGGGTGATCTGGAATACGAAGAAGAGGTTCTTCTCAGGTCAATCAAATCTATTAAACTGCTGGTAGTAGAAAATGACGCGATCAATGAGCGTGTGAATTTTGTTGACGAAATAAATTTCGACGAAAAAAATTCTGAATATGTGATGATGCTGACCGTCCATGAAGAGGATCAGGACGTACTCATCCTGGGAAGAAAAAAGGGTGATTGTATCCGCGACCTGGTGATCATTGTGGGAGGTGAGGAAAATGTCATGGTTTCGATCAAAGGCAGACTGGATGCAGATATGCTCTATGCCCTTTCAGGTATTACCGGGATTGAGCAGATGAAATACACGAAGGAATTATAAAATATTGGGCCATCTCAAAAGGAAATAATGAGTCATCCTGGTCCGCCCGCTGGCGGATCAGGATCTATAACTATCTGATAATTAGATTCTGAAATAAATTCAGAATGACAATAAGCATAAATTTTATGACTTATGAGACAGCCTCCCGTGCTTATTCTACTCTGGAATAGGAATTCGCCAGAAATTTAAAATCATCAGGTTCCTGATGCAGGACGTATTTATCCGCATTGGCCAGCACACCATGTCCCTGGAAATATATCAATACAGTATTATCGGTTAGTTCGGTGAAATACAGGAACCCGCAATGATCCGTGAAGCCTTCCATGGCATCAAAACCGAATGACATATAATCGATCAGCTCCCCGCAGATAAATCCATATTTTTCATCGTATTCCTGGATTAAATAGACTGTATTGACAGTCTGGCCTCCACCCACATCGTAATCAAACTTTATTATTCCTTTTTCAATTGTAAAAGTATAATCCTCATGGTGCCATTTGCCATAAAGACCTTCAGGAATATCAACTGTTACGGCACCTTCGGGGATAGTTACACCGCCTTCCTCTGAACTTGCCGCCGTGGCATATTCGGGATGTTGCTCTATGTACCAGGCATTGTATTCGTCGACTATATTATAATGGTTCATCGCTCCGTAACCTTTCTCCTTATTTTCGATCTTTTTGGCCATTTCCGGATAATCACTGACATATTCACTCATTTTATTTTTAAATCCTAATAGAAAACCGGCCACAGCAACCCTTTCCTCGTCGAGTTTTCTCTGGTAAAGAACATCTTCCCAGGGAGTGCTTTCATTGCCATATTCCACCCCTTCCGGATAAGAAAATGTCTTGTAAGCGGTGATCGGGCCATACCGTGTACACACGGCAAACATCTGATCATTTTTCTCTGTTACCGAAATCCAGTTGTTCCCGTCCACGAAAAATTCCTTAAGTTGGTCAGGTTTATAAATAGTTCCGTTAAACAATACCTCTTTTGACATCTCAACAGGGTGGGCATAAAGAAAATTTCCTGTCATTTTCTTACCGTTGGATTTGATGACATATCCTTCCATTTGTTTTCCGAAATTCTCTGTGTTGATTTTCCCCTCCTGTGAAAATCCGGGAAGAAACAATAAGAAGCTTAGCAATGCTAAAATCAGTTTTTTCATGTTAGTTAGTTTTTGATTGTTGTGATGTTGATGATACACGAAGTTACAATAATATCATAATTTGCTACTGCCGGATCAATAAAGTTGAGGTTTAATGCCAATTTTGTTTGATCACTTTTATTTAATAACTAAATTGATAGCATTGTTGTCATCTGAATCCTGCGAGCGCATTGAATCCTGCGAGCGCATTGGCCGTAGCTTGCTGCGGGGTTAGCGAGCGCAATTAAAAATTTATATAAAGGATCGATGATTCCTCGCAGCTTGCTGCGAGGAGAGTCAATTCGCCGAACTCAGAAACTCGTTTCTCCCCGATAACCGGGGCGAGGAGTTTCAATTAAAGCACATTATAATGAAGAGAAGAAATTTTGTTAAGGGAACATTGTCTACTTTGGCGATGATCAATCTGTTGCCAGGAGAATTAGCAGGGAAGGAAAAACAGCTGTTTGATCACCAGTTGAAAAATTTTGGTAAGGAAGAACCTTCAATCCTCAACCCGGGGATGAAAATTATCCGAATCGAAACCTTTGCCAGGCCTGAAGTGGCCGTAGTGAAAATCACGACTGATAGCGGAGAGACAGGTTGGGGACAGATTTCTACTTACAGTTCTGATATAGCTGCTACTGTTCTCCATAGGCATATTGCCCAACATGTTCTGGGACAAGATCTGGCTAACATTGATCAGATTGTGGACAACAGCATTGAAGGGAATATGAAGTATCCGTGGTCATTTGTATGCAGGGCCCTGGGTGGTGTGGAAACGGCCATCTGGGATCTGTATGGTAAGATTAAAGGTAAACCGGTTTGTGAATTATTGGGAGGAAGTCCCGATCCGGTGGCTGTTTATGGCTCTTCGATGAGCAGGTCGATCAAACCGGCCGATGAAGTCGCGCGGTTCCTGAAGCTCAGGGATGAGAAGGGGATCGGTGCATTTAAATTCAGGGTGGGAACATCTGTTGGTCACAACGAGGATGCCTGGCCGGGGAGGACTGAAGAGATCATCAAGACAGTTGGCTCAGAGCTGGCAGGTTCATGTGACCTTCTCATGGACGGCAATAGTTGTTATACACCTGACAAGGCCATTGAAGTGGGAAGACTGGCTGAAGAATATGGTATCAGACAGTTTGAAGAGCCATGTCCTTACTGGGAGCTGGAATGGACAGCCGAAGTGACGGCTGAATTGGATATGGATGTATCCGGAGGGGAACAGGATAATGACCTGGCCCAGTGGAGGAGGATGATCCAAATTAACACTGTGGATATTGTGCAGCCGGATATATTATACATGGGAGGAATCGCCCGGACATTAAGGGTGGCCAGGATGGCTGAGGAGTCGGGATTACCCTGCATCCCACATTCGGCTAATCATTGCAATGTGCTGATCTATACGTTGCATATGATGCAAGCCATTTCCAATCCGGGGAAATACCTGGAGTATTCCATTGAATGGGACGAGGGTATCAATAAAACGGCCAAAGCGTTATATTCACCGCATCCGGAACTCAAGGATGGCAAAATCAGTCTGCCTCCCGGACCGGGCTGGGGCGTGTCCTTCCATGAAGAATGGCTGCAATCGGCTGAATATCAGGTGAGTAGGCTGGACGATTAAGGTCTGGATAATGAGAAGTGGTAAATGGGTGATCCTGCTAATCCGGGAGGGCTCCTGGCCAACCATTATTCATTTGTTCCGCCAGCCAGGTAAATGTTTCATTCGAAATGAGTGGTTTATTCATAATATGAGCCGCCGATGTAGCCAGTTTAAGCATCATCGGATTCGGTTCTACGTTGCGGGAATCATCATCATTAACCGGAAGGCCGGGGATATCAAAGGTTCTGTGGCCGAATATTTCGCATTCGGGTATATCCACTGCAGCATAGAGGTCGATCAGGTTCCCGGGGGATCCGTGTGCCTGGTTACGCGTAAGGCTCTGGTGTTTGTGAGACCATTCAGTCCAGGGAACAGTAAAGTGTTCAAGCAGCATTTCCGACATGGTCTGCCTGTAGTCGGATTTCACACGGGCAATTTCGTTGGTATCACCTTCACCGGCAAGATGCTTCAGGTACTTACTCAGGTCATAACCCCTTCTTTCAGAAAATTCCTCAAGAAAACCAGGTGACCAGCTCGCATTGTACACTTCATAACTATCGTTAAAAAATGACCGTACACCTGTGGGTGTAGTAAATGCCTGATCAAACCTCTCCAGGTAAGTTCCCAGGGCGGTTTCAGACAAATGATCCATCGTATATCCTTCACCACCCGGTGCAGCCCTTTTCACCCTCTGCCGTGTTTTACCGCAGAATGCTGCGTAAAGATTCCACATCCCTTTTTCAGGTATCCAGTCCAGTGTACCGTCTTCTCCGACACGACCGGTAAGATCAAGGCTCTTCCCATCTTCCGAATAAGCCATTAATGCTTCCAGGTTTACTCCAAGTTCAACCTGGCGGGGATCCTCAGGTATTATTTTAGCTTCAAGGGATTCATTCCCGGAGATTTCATATTTCTGCAGGATCAGTCTGCTTGCTGCGTGTTCCGGTGTTATTTGAGGTCCGCCAATGGGCCAGCCCGTCCCCAGGTTCATATCAACACCCATTACTACGTGTTCTGCTTCCAAAACGCAGGTATTTAACATATCCATCCAGGCCGGAGACAGAAATTCAAGGTACTGGTCTTCACACCCCTTTACTCCGTATATCAGGGTAATTTCCACACCCCCGAAACCTGCCTTAGCATATTCTTCCATCAGGGAGGTGATATTTTCTTTGTCAACTGCAGATCCCAGCCACCACCATCGGGTCCATGGTTTGGTCTCTTTAGTTATTTCAGGCCAGGGAGAGGCCTTATCCGGATTTTTTGAACGGGACCCTGCAAGCATACAAAGCATGAGTGATAGTCCAAGCGGGATGATAATTTTTTTCATAACCAGGTTTTATTCGGTTGAAATGAAGCTTTTTTAAAATTAATAGGAATTATGAATTAATACTGTTAACAAATTACGAAATTTGTAGTACAATCTAACACTCCAGATATAGTAACGGTAATATATTATGAAAAATCGTTTTATTAGAATTGCTCTATGCACTTTTAGAGGGATTTTGATCCTGTTAATCCTGTCTGCATGTGAAGCAGAAAGAAAGAGCGGCCTCGTTAAAAGGCTTGAGTCCATTTTTTATGATCCTTCCTTTGCCAGGATCCCGGACCGTACTTTCAGTGTTGTGGATTTTGGCGCCGTCGGTGACGGTGAAGTGCTTGATACGAGGGCTATCCAGGGAGCCATTGATGCAGCTGCAGAGGCAGGTGGCGGGGTGGTAACATTTCCGGAAGGAGTATATCTTTCCGGGGCCATATTCCTGAAATCAAATGTGGATCTTCGGGTTGATGAGGGAGTAGTGATCCGGGCCATCCAGGACGAAAAGGAATACCCTGACATCTGGACGAGGATTGCCGGAATTGAAATGTACTGGCCCGCTGCCCTGATCAATATCTATGAGCAGAAAAATGTCCGCATCAGTGGCAAAGGAATTATTGACGGCAATGGAAAGTACTGGTGGGATAAATTCTGGGGAGACCCTCCCCGGAGCGGGGGGATGTACAAGGATTATATTGACCGGGGGCTCCGCTGGGCTGTGGATTATGACTGTAAGAGGGTACGTGCGCTGGCTGTTTTCGGATCAGAAGATATATCGCTGAAGGATTTTACTGTTGAACGTTCAGGATTCTGGACCATCTCAATGACCTATTGTAACAGGGTGCATGTAACCGGGGTGGTAATCCGGAATAATATCGGCGGTTTCGGGCCCAGTTCAGACGGGATTAATACCGATTCCTCGAGTGACATCCTGGTGGAAAACTGTGATATCGATTGCAACGATGATAATTTATGCATCAAGGCCGGCAGGGATTACGATGGCCTCCGTGTGAACAGGCCGTCCGAAAACATCGTGTATCGCAATTGCATCACCCGTTCAGGGCACGGGCTTATTACACTGGGAAGCGAGACATCAGGCGGCATGAGGAATATTGAGGTATACGGCCTGAAAGCTATTGGAACCAATATGGGCATCCGGTTCAAGTCAGCCAAAGTTAGAGGTGGTATTATCGAAAATATTTGGTTCCACGATATAGAGATGGAAGAGGTAAACTTTCCTTTTCATTTCGAGTTGAACTGGTACCCCGCTTACAGCTATCCTGAAATTCCTGAGACCATACCGCCCGACTCTATCCCTGACCATTGGAAAATAATGGCTCAGCCTGTGCTGCCCCCTGAAAGAGGGATACCTGAATTCCGGAACCTGAAGCTAAGCAATATGACCATAAAAAAAGCCAGGCAGGCTTTTTACGTAAATGCATTTCCCGAAAAGCCAATATGGAACGTCCAATGGAAAGATATCCGTATAGAAGCGGATGAACCGGGTTCAATAAGCCATGCAAAGGACTGGACAATGGAAAATGTCAGCCTTGCTCTCCCTGGTGATGATACCATTAAACTGGTTAATTGTGTTAATGTCCGGCTTCCTGATATAATACCTGCCTCCCCTCCTGATACTGAGCAGGACCAGCAAATATTGGATTTGCCGGCGTTGCTGGAAAATCTAGTGTCTGGAGATCAAACGGCAGGTATTGCTGTTGTTAACGGTAAAGTAAGAAAATTCAGTAGCGGGGATACGTTGTATTCAGATACGATTCGTTTGTATGTGCATCCTGGCATTGAAAAGGAGTTTGCATTTTTCGAACCCCTGGGCGATGGTTTCTATATCTCCCAGGTAGATATCCGGTATGATCAGGAAACGGGCCGGCTGTCAGTCTCGGGTGAGCGGTCTCATACCTGGATTTTTTACATAAAAACAGAGGGAAAGCCTGAAACGGTTTTCGGTGCAGATACCTGGCAATATGACGCTGATAACCACTGGCTGCTGATCAGGGGAACAGGATCAAAGTTAAATATCCGGATACAAAAGCTGATTGCTCAACAGTCACCTGTCTCTCTTCAATCCTACAATCAAAATTAATATCTAAACCATTAAATTATGAAGTATTATCTGATTATCTTTTGCATTGTCTGCTGCAGTTGTGTAAACCGGAACAAGACAGAAGTAAGTCTTTTCCTGAGAGCCGACAGTTCTGCTTACTTAACAGAGATCTCTTCTGAAACCGGAGATTTATTCAGTGAGCTGGGTCATCATGGACCTGCCATCGAGAATGAGTGGATGAGCTTGCGCATCTACTTTGATAAGAAAGCTGCTATTGATGTTTATTCCAAGTCCAGGCCGGGACTGGAACTATTGGAGGCACGCTGGTATCCCACTCCTGAACAACAGCAAAATGGATGGGGAGCGGATTATTACAAAGCAGGGACCACGGTTGGACTTGGAGGTGTGCGGCTCTGGGATGGTGAAAAAGTCGTTCCACTTGACCCGGTAACAAATCGATATGCCGCGGTGAGCAAAGAAGGTTCATCCTCTTATATGGAGATGCGCTCAGAAGGGATTCCTTACAAGGATGGTATAGTTGATGTAATTGTTCGGGTGACGGTTTATTCCGGCAAACGTGAAGCAAAAGTGGAAGCAATGGTGCCTGGCGGTGACCCGGTACAGTTTGTTACTGGCATCAATTATCACAATGGACAGAAAGTTTCAAAAGGGGACAATTATATAGCTACCTGGGGATTGCACCCCGAGGATGTCGCTGTTGAAAGTGTTGAACTGGGTGCAGCCATAATCTTTGACCCAGGTGACTTTGAGGGGAATCTGGATGACAGTACCCAGTACCTGATTATTTCGAAGCCAGCCAAATCACTTGAAACATGGATAACTTCAGCATGCGGGAAGGGAAAGGAAATAAACACACTGGAAGATTTCTTGTCACATGTATCTGAAATTTTAATACCCGGTGTGCCAGATGAATTCAAGTAACGAAACACCCTGCCCGGGCAAGTCCATGTGTATACCAAGCATTCCATCCTTAACTGTCAGCCACTGCGGGGAATCCATCATTTGCAGTTGGCCGGCCTTCTCAAGTTCCCGGTACTGTTCGCTTGTCGGATCCTGCGGGGATCCCATATTCTTCCATCGTTCATAGGCATTGCTGTGATCCTGGTCGATCCGGTAATGCCTGAGCATGACACTTCCTTCAGGAACGCCACTGATGCCTATTGTGACAGGAGTTTCAGGTAGCAGAATATTATCATCATGGTAATTCCATACCATTATTGTAGCCGAATGTTCCCCTTTTGCAGCCAGTGCACCAATATCAGGCTGGTCTCCCCTTACGCTTGAATCCCGGATTGTAAATAGGTCATAGGCCCTGTTGCAGCTGACTTCCACCCTCTGTCCCTGCATCATCCCGAACATCCTGAATACATTCAGTACAGGTTTATCCACGCCATTGGTTGCCAGGTCACGAAATCCGTTAAACCATGGCTGGTCCTCGAATTCAAATGCCCAGGTTACTGCTCCAAGGAAATTCACTCCATAATATTCCGCCAGGTCCAGTTTGCGGGCGAAAGCGGCTGCCGTATAACTCGAATACATGGTCCCGTTCCGGTAAGCATTGTGGGGATAATGCTCCATTGGACAGGCGGCACATCCTTCCGGATCCGATTCACCGATTATAATGGGAAGATGCTTCAATGCAGGATAAGAAGCAACGATTTCAAAACCATCTGAAATATCACGTAATTGCCTGCCCAGGTCCATACGCACCCGGTCTTCGACTATCTTCGGTGAGCCCTTTGCATGGAAGGCAATGAAATCGAGTGGTGATCCCTGCTCGCCGGTGACATAATTTGTCCCGGTAAGGCAGTGGTCAAGAAATTCACGTAAGAAAGTTTCAGATACTTCCCAGCTTGGACCCGTGACATGAGGGCCTCCAAAGACAGCCTCCGGTAATGCCCTTTTTACTGCGTCTGCTGTATAATCATACAGTTTGATGTATTCTTCCGTTGTACCCTGCCAGTAACCTATATTTGGTTCATTCCAGAGCTCCCAGTACCAGGTGGATACTTCCCCGGCTCCATATCGTTCGACAGAATGAGAAACCCACCGGTACACAAGTTCCGCCCATTTCTCATAATCTTTCGGGGGATAGGCCCATCCGGTATAAATGTTACCATAGGGGTCGCCGGGATCCCATGAATGCCTGTAAGGTTGCGGGTTTGCCGAAAGTGCTTCAGGCATAAACCCGATCTCAACAAGTGGTTTAATACCTGTTTCTATGTAGGTATCGAATATCCTGTCGATCACCCTCCAGTCGTACACCGGATTGCCGTCTTCATCCTCTGTATAGACATTGGTTGAACCCCATTTCAGGGCAGCTGTTCCATCTCCTGTATTAAGCAGGTTATGCGTGCGTACAAAAGCAGGAACAGGAAAAGCGTCCGAGATTTCTGACAGGAGTTTTTTCCCGTCTTTCATATAGGTATAGTTAGGTTCATCATGCCCGAACCATGCCCATACCGGATTCAATGGACCTTTTTTTGCGTCGAGGTTTACGTCAATATTAACCTTGTTTGGGAAGGATGACTGGCAATGGGTTATATTTGACTGCCCGGGAACCAGGATGAAAAGAAGCATTACAACAAAGATTGTTTTATCTGATTTCATAATTAATTTATTCTCCAGGAGTATTTAGTTAATGGTACAATATTGACTATTATCTCTACTAAGGATTAAAGCAATCCTGTCCTTTATGTAATCCGTGAATAAATTTATAAAATCGGTTCCTTTATGACAAATCCTAAACCCTTAGGAATACAGATTTTCCAGCAATCTACCTTCATATAAAGTGTATATTCCTTACTTTAGCATATCAATATTACCATCCATGAAAATGAACTATCAACTTCGCATCTTTGCAGCTTGTGCAGTTTTTGTTCTTGCAGCCTGCCATGAACCTGCAGTTCCTGTTCTTGAAACCGGAGGAACCGTTCCCATGCCCGATGAATGGATCGATCAGGATACGTACCACCGCGTTGTTCGCCTGACCGGGCCGGATGGAAACAACAGAAGTTTCTACTTTCATAATAATCCGTTCATTCCTGCTTTGTCTGATGAAGGGGACCTTATGGTTTTTTACGGGGATTATCCGGAGAATACCAACGACCAGGTATATTCAGAGTATGGGAACAGGCAATTGTATACGCTGAACCTGAAAACACTTGAAAAGATCCGTATTACCAATCATCCATCCAGGATATCAGGCGAGATAACCGGAAAGACCAGAAGAGAAGTTTTCTACCAGAGTGGAGACAGCGTTTTTTCCACACACGTAGAATCCCTGGAGACAAATTTGATCTATGTATTTCCGGACAGCATCAGGGGGAACATTACCACCCTGAATGCGGATGAGACCCTGCTTGGCGGAGTGGCCAGCGGAAAGGAAAAAACCGAACTATTGCGTCAGTTTCCGCGTAAGGGTGACTTCTTTAATAAGATCTTCGAAGCAAGGCTTCCGCATTCCCTTTTTACGATCGAGGTTGAAACCGGGAAACTGCGGAAAGTCTTCAGTGATACAGCCTGGCTGAACCACGTCCAGTTCTCCCCCACAGATCCGGGACTCCTGATGTTCTGCCATGAGGGCCCGTGGCACCTCCTTGACAGGATATGGACCGTAAATATCCAAACATCACAGGCCAGGATGATGCATGAGAGAACGGTTCACCGGGAGATCGCAGGACATGAATTTTTCAGCAGGGATGGCGAAACCATCTGGTTTGACCTGCAGATCCCGAGAGGGGAGACATTTTATCTGGCAGGGCTCGACCTGTCAACAGGGAAGGAAACCGGGTATGGCATGAAAAGGGATGAATGGTCCATCCATTTTAATATTTCACCTGACCAGCAACTGTTTGCCGGTGACGGAGGGGATTCCTCCCAGGTGGCACTGGCAAAAGATGGGATGTGGCTCTACCTGTTCAGACCGGAAAACGATAGCCTGTCGTCAGAAAAGCTGGTTAATATGAAAAACCATGACTATCGCCTTGAGCCCAATGTACACTTCTCTCCCGATGGGAAATGGATTATTTTCAGGGCAAATTTTGAAGGGAGCACCCAGGTGTATGCCGTTGAATTTGCCGGGATTAAATAAGAAACTAATTAACAAATTAATACCATGTCAACAATGAGAAAGAAAAAGATCCTGCCTGTAAGTCTTGTATTTTTTTCAGTGATCATCCTCACTTCAGGATGTTCTACGAAGAGCCAGGAGCTCATGTCCCGGGAAAAGATACTTGAAACCATGACTACCTGCAACGCATATTTTATTGAGAAATGGCCGGATGTGGGTAAAACTATTATAACGAATAAGGAAAGGGCCAGTAATATATGGACCCGGTCGGTTTATTATGAAGGCCTTATGGAACTCTACAGGATGGATCCCCGTCATGAATATTATGATTATGCTGTCAGGTGGGGTGAGTTTCACGGGTGGAACCTGCGGGACGGAGAAACTTTTACAAGGAATGCCGACAACCAATGTGCGGGGCAGACCTATATTGATCTGTACCAACTGGATCCGCAACCTGAAAGGATCGAATACATCAAGGCATCGGTCGACAGCATGCTAAGAACGGATAAGATAGATGACTGGAACTGGATCGATGCCCTGCAGATGGCCATGCCGGTGTTTGCCAGACTGGGAATGATTTATGAAGACAGCTCCTATATTGACCGGATGCATGAAATGTACCTGTTTACTAAGGAATCCCACGGTGAGAACGGGTTGTACAATCTTGAGGAAGGCCTATGGTGGAGGGACGCCGATTATGATCCTCCATACACAGAACCGAACGGCGAAGATTGCTACTGGTCAAGGGGGAACGGCTGGGTGCTTGCTGCCCTGGTTCGTGTAATGAATGTCCTTCCGGAAGATCATCCATACCGGGAAGAGTATATGCGTACATATAAAGAAATGTGTGAAGCCATTCTTAAAGTACAGAGAAAGGATGGATTCTGGAATGCCAGCTTGCATGATCCGGGTAACTTTGGAGGCAGGGAAACCACGGGGACATCTCTTTTTGTCTATGGAATAGCCTGGGGGATTAACAATAATTTCCTCTCCGCCGACAAATATCGTCCAGCAGTAATTAAAGCCTGGAATGCTATGGCCACCAAAGCAGTGCATGACAACGGTTTTCTCGGATATGTCCAGTCAACAGGCAAGGAGCCATCCACGGGCCAGCCTGTCACATATAAAAGGGTTCCTGATTTTGAAGATTATGGGCTGGGATGTTTCCTGCTGGCAGGATCGGAGATGTACAAGATGGAGAGATAAGCACCAGAGCTTACCTTCCTTCCGGGGCGACAAGATCAATGGCCGGACTGCGTGGCAGGTCCCAGGTGCTGTAAGGATCAGGTTTACCGGGATCAAAGCCTGGTAAATCATCCAACAGGTATTCAGTTAGCTTAAGCCGGTTCTCCCGGATTCCGTTAACAACACATCTGGCAAGTTGATAGGCACCGTATGTGCTGTGATGAGAATTGTCCTTTAATTCCTCGTCCTGACCGGGGAATGTGCCGGCAGGCAGGTAAATTCGGGATGACTACTTTGCTATTACCTAACTCTCAAAATATACACCATCCTGTTCAAGCTTTGTTCTTAACCCGGTGAAAGGCAGGTCACGTGAACCGTATTCCTTCTGAGCACATAAAGCTGCTGCCGTTCCTGTTGCCTGTCCCTGCCCGAAACAGCTGACCGTATTCCGCGTCGACATATGGGATCTGCGGTCGGAGGTGATCATCATTCCCGAAACAAAAAGGTTTTCAATACCTTTTACGCACAATGCACGGTATGGAATGCCATAGGTCCCTGCATCTTTTACACGGTACTTAGGTGCCCAGTCGTGGAATCCGTATACAAATACTTCATCGTCGAAATGCCTGGCTTCGGTCACATCCTCATGGGTGATATCATAGTCACAGGTAATGCATCTGCCGCGTCGGATATTCAGCGAAGGGCTGGTCCGGGCAATGAATGACTTTTCGCAACCGGGGATGAATTTCTTAAACAGTTCAACTCCTTTAAATTGCCGCTGTCTGAGTTCCAGTTCGGCTTTTGCAACAGTATCGCGGTCGGTGGGGCTCTCCGGCAGTTTCATGTTAAACTTAATGAACATCAGATAATTATCGTGCACTGTAGTGGTAACCATACTCATTCCGATTTCAGAGGCTCCATCGATAAATTCCTGGGGTACATTGACCATTCTTCCCTGGACCCTGACTATCTGATCATCCTTGCCTCCTCTTGTGCCATGGCTTAGCTGGTAGATATCCTCCTGGTTATTGAAATAATCATACAAGGTGGTAATATCCACATTCCCCATACCGATGCTGTTGCAGACATCATAATCGTTTGGTTCGGTGAACTCTGCACCGGCATAGGCTGCCAGGTCGCCATAAGCAGTGCAGTCGATAAATGATTTCGCATAAATGACTTCACGGCCTGACCGGCTTTCAGTGATCACTCCTTTCACAGCAGACCCTTCCCTGATGGCTCCTGTCAGCAATGTATTAACATAAACTGTAACACCTGCTTCTACCAGCATTTCAAAGGCAACCAACTTATATAATTCGGTATCGATAGCAGTGCAGACCGAATCAAAATCGGCCCCGGCAAACATTTCGGCATGTCCGCATGTTCCACCGATCAATAGTAATCTATCAATAATTTCCTGGGCGATACCTTTTACCACCTGACGTTTTTCCGATCCGGGAAAAGCTTTCCAGATATTGTAATAGCTGTGGAGTGCGGTTCCCCCTTCGGTGACAGTACCACCAGGATAGCCTTTTGCTTCAATAAGAATAGTTTTAGCCCCGGTTCGTGCTGCTGCTATTGCTGCCACCACGCCGGCTGTCCCTCCTCCGGCCACCACCACATCGCATGTCTTTGCAGGCAGTTTGCATGAAGGTTCCTGGTATGCATTTTCCTGGATGCCGGATGGATTTGTACAGGATATTTTGGTCCCGGCCAGTGCACCAATTCCGAGCAACAGGCTGTACTTTGAAAATTCGCGCCGTTTCATGTATTGATAGATTAAGTAAATAATTATTTAACCGTAAGAGATTAGAAATACTCAGGTCGTTAAAATTAAGCCTTTCAGGGAAAAAAAGAAAGGCAACACAGATTCTAATCCTGATAAATAGTAAAATCACGTGAAATACCTATTCAGAATACTAAATATTGAGGTGAGATGGGCTGGATGGATTTAGATTTTAATCAAAAGAATTCCTCGAGGTTCTACCCCGGGGTAGTTTAATTACCTTTCTTTTAGTACATAAAATATGCAAATAAACCTTGCTTTTAATACGTGTAATTAATATATTTACCTTTCATTTATAACAAATAAATAATTATTCCCCTCATGTTCAGTAGGTTAAAAATAGAAGATTTAAGGACCTGGGCTAACAAGAAAGAGCGAAAACCGCTTGTATTGCGTGGGGCACGTCAAGTGGGAAAAACCAGTCTGGTAAAAATGTTTGGAAAGGAGTTTGAACAATTCCTTTATCTTAACCTTGAATTAAAAGAAGAGAAAGCTTTATTTGAGAATGATTACAGTTTTCAAGACATGCTAGCAGCATTGTTTCTCTATGGAAAAATTCTGCGGAGCCATAAAAAAACCCTTATTTTTATTGATGAAATTCAAAATTCCCCAAAAGCTGTTGCCTTTTTAAGATACTTTTACGAAGAAACTCCCGATTTATACATTATAACAGCCGGCTCACTTTTGGAAAATATTATGGACCAAAAAACAGCCTTTCCGGCAGGAAGAGTTGAATACATGTTATTACGTCCATGTTCTTTCCGGGAGTTCTTAATTGCTAGCAATGAAAAGCAGTATCTGGATATCTTAACTCAGCATTCTATACCTGATTATGCACATGGGGGATTATTAAAACTTTTCTTTCAATACACCTTAATTGGTGGCATGCCTGAAATAGTTAACAATTATAAGGAAAACAGAGATATCTCAAGACTAAGCACCATCTATGAATCTCTCATCCTCTCCTACCTTGAAGATGTTGAAAAATATGCCAATTCCTCAGCTCAGGTTCAGTATATACGCCACATTATCAATTCTGCATTTGCCGAAGCTGGAAAAAGGATCACATTTGAAAAATTTGGTAATTCTGAGTATAAAAGTCGTGAAATCAAGGAAGCATTT
Organism: Bacteroidales bacterium; assembly: GCA_016783865.1. Next base: position 21,961 of record JADHVS010000001.1, on the reverse strand, counting down.
TTAACATTGGAAAAAACAATGCTTGTTAACCTGGTTTACCCTCAAACATCACACACAATACCACTGCTGCCAAACCGTAAGAAAAAACCCCGATTACATGTTGTTGATACCGGGTTAATGAACTATAAAGCGGGTTTACAATTAGATTTGATTAAAGCTCAAAACATCGAAAATGTATATAAAGGTAATGTTTCTGAACACATTACAGGACAGGAGTTATTGGCAAATGAGAGATCAGCATTACGCAATCTTTCCTTCTGGGTAAGAGATAAAAAGTCATCCACTGCGGAGCTGGATTACATTCAACTATATGAAGGGCAACTAATCCCAATTGAAGTAAAATCAGGTTCAACAGGCAAATTAAAATCTCTACTTCTCTACATGGATGAATCCGGGCAAAATATTGCCATAAGAATCCACTCGGGTAAATATTCAATTGAAGATATAAAAACGCCAAAAGGCAAAAACTTCAGGCTATTCAATATCCCATTTTATTTAATTTTTGATATTAAAAATATTTTATCCCGTTCCATTTAAGCGAAATAGCTTCAAATACAAAATCTATCTATTTGCCATGTAACAAGATATAACTAAACCCAATATCTAACATCCAAATTGGATACTTAGTAAATCACAAAACATTCATTATCAAAAGGAACAGTGGACAAAAATAAATAACTCCCCACCGTTTCCGATGGGGAGTCTTCATTAGTAGCGGGGTAAGACTCGAACTTGGGTCTGCCAGCCTTGTCCGACCACTGGCGGATGGCGGATATGAGCCTTTTTTGCTATTGTATTATAATCTTACGTGTCGCTACCATGCTTCCCGCTTTTTCAATCACTTGCAAATAGTACAAGCCCGGGCCTGACCAATCAGAAAGATTAATCTCATATAGAGGTTCTTTTATCTTTGTCTTAAAGACCGTTACCCCAAGTTGGTTGATGATCTTCAATTGATATCCGGACATCTTATAATATTTACCTGTGTTAATGAATAATTGGTCCCTGGCAGGATTGGGATAAATTGAAATATCCTTATTCCCAAATTCAATCATACCCGTAGCCCGGTTAAGGGTGACGCTCTTTTTTTCTGTGTTTACAAGCATATTGAAGGTTACTGATCCGCTTTTATTGAAAGGGATCTTCATAATAGCACTCCCATCTTCAGGGGAGAAAGCAGTGCAAAGGCCAATATTATATGTCGTTCCTCTATTGTTAAATGCTGACATGAAATTTTCGTTCAAAACCTGCGGCATACCCAGAATCTCATATTCATTCGTTGTGCTTAAGTTTAAACCCAACAATTCACCCCAGGAGTAAAATATAATTTCATTCCCCACAATATCAACCGATACATCAGCAACTGAAAAGGATTTATTGGATTCACCGGAAAAACCTGTAATGATACCAGCCGAATACTGCAGAATCAAACCTGCATCATATGCTGTAATTCCACTTATACCATCAACGTTTGCAGTACTGTCGCGCCAATTCTCCCAGGGTAAAGGATCAATTGCTGGCAAAGGGTCAAGTCCAACGGAATGTTGAAGAGTAATTGCTGCATCATAAGCTAGAATTGTACCGTCATCATCAACATCTCCCAGGGTAAATTTTACTATGTGAAAATTAACTCCGCTTGTCGGTATTGAATCTACTTCATTGCCCCAAATGTCAGTCCCATTGCTTAAGCTGACGGAAACATCACCATCTGCTTTTGGTATCTGATAGCTATAGGTATAAACCGTTGTACTTTGACGGATCATTTCAGCACCTGCAAGATTTGCAGCACCACTGAGATTTAGCAGAACTGCATTCGCTTCATCCATTATTTCACTAAAAGTTGCTGTAATAACAAGGGTGTCAGCAAATCTGTTGATCGTATCACTGTAAGTAATTGCAGCGGTTGGTGGAATTACCTTCCTGATAATCATTGTACCATTAGTTAAATCCTGTACAGACAAATTATTTAAATAGGCATTGGAAATTGATATTTCGGTTGTATCTAAAGCCAGGGAATTAAATTGAAGTTTTAATAAAGCACCGGTACCGATCAATGGTGTCAAATTCATATAACTGATTGATAGATTACCAGCAATATTGGCATTTACTGCAATTTCACCGCCTTCTGCAATTGTTCCGGCAATATCGATTCCTGTATATTCCAGTACTGAGGTATCAAAATTCAGATTAAACTGGTAGGAGATAATATTATCGGCTGTAGTGAGTTCACTGACAAAAATGAGAACCTCAACGGGTTGACCTTCACCTGCTGTATCATTTAATATGGTAAGAGAATAATCCCCTGGTAAATCAAGAGTGTCATCCGTACCTGAACCATGGTGTGTTCCCGGGTCGGCATCAGCAACATTAGCTGAAGTTATTTCCCATTCTGCAGCACTCCAAGTAGTGTTGGGAGCAATAACACCTTCAATTCTTACTGCTCTGGAATCCTCATATTCCCAGGGTTCTCCGGTTCCATCCATATCAATTGCACCAAAAATGTCATGTAGCGTTCCTGCACTATGATCACCATCCTGGTAAAGAAAATATGCATCATCACCGTTCCCGATAATAATACCAGTTTCCTGGTCAGGAGGGAAGCCATAAACATCTTCAAATGCTGAACCGCCAAATACAAAGGTTTCACCGGCGGCTACTGTTCCTGTAAGTTGCACATCACCCCAGCCCGTTCCTCCATTGCTCTGGCGCGATAAGTAGAGTGTAATGGCACTGAAATCAACTGCTTCAGCACCCGCATTAAAAAGTTCAATAAATCGTCCGGAATAAACATCTGCCGGATCTGTGATCTCAGAAATGAATAAGCCATCCTGAGCTTGAGCTGAAATTGATAAAATCAGCATTGCACCAATAAATAACCGATTAAAATTTTTCATCATCATAAGGTATTTTACCGGTTAATGTGAAAAGTGTGGAAATATCGGTTGTATAATTAAAAAATCTTTTTCTTCGTTATCGACATCGCCCCCAATCCCTTGCCGACACTATGTCTCGTCTTGGAATAATAATTCTTTCTTTTCGGGACATATCTGCATTCTGATTGCATATTTTTCCGCGGTTATCTATTATTGATCTGTAAGCTCAAAAATGTCAATATTTAGCTTCAAATGCGAATACTATTTTCGCTGTAAAGCGTTCATTTTCAAATTGTAAAAAGGACTTAAAAAAAAGGACTCCCCACCGAAAATGGTGAGGAGTTCTGTCTGGTAACGGGGACTGGCGAAATATCTAACCTGGAATTGGTGAAGGATGTAGCAAAAGTTATTGATTATATGGAATATATGGATGAATCATATGTATTTTCAATCTCCATCGAAAATCGAGCCATGATATTATCTCATTCGTAAATACTACAAATCCAGGCTGTGGTCAATAGCTGAGAAAAACTGACCGTTAGGCCCATCATCTTCAATTAAAGCGGGAGCTAGAGCACCGGGAAGAACAGCCTCTACAGGATGATCGGCATTTTCTCCACCCAAATCTGTTCGAAGCCAACCCGGATCCAGAGTATTAATTCTAACTCCTGTATCATTGAGTTTTATTGCCAGGTTGTCGGTTAGTTTATTCACTGCCCATTTTGATGCACCATAAGGGGCAAGTTCAGGTAGATCTTTTATTCCTGAGGTGAGGTTAATTACTCGTCCAAAACCATTTTCTATCATGTCTCTTTGGTTCGTCCATGTACAATTATATTGCAACCCAGATTGGCTAATCCCAATTCAACCTGTTGGCCTACCCCTCGGCTCGATCCTGTAATGAGGGCATTTTTGCCTTTCAGCTCTATCATTATAATTATTTGTTGATCAAAGAATACACTAATTCAATGCCTTCGCCGGTTTTCATATTTCGGCTGTATTGCTTGTCTATGGGATTGTTCCAGTGTTCAGTAACGCCCAAACTTCCTAATGTTGTTCCATCCCGCTCCGGATCATAAACTGTTCCCGAAGGCGGGTTGTTGGCCAATGCCATCTCTTCCATGGCATGATCGCTATACATCATGTCGGGCGCATCGGGCCACTCTGCAAGGGCAAAGTCAAGCACAACCGATTCAATGGCAACTCCATCCTGAGAAGCGAATAAACTGCCAGGCCACTGATTGTTGAAAGGTGCTAAGGCCCATTTGAACTCAGGGATCCCACCAACAAATTTATGACTGTAAATTCCGTCAATTAAAAAAAGCATAGTTTTTTCACCCAGGTCTTTATGTCCCATAAAATCAGGATACACTGAGTATTGTCTCTTGCCTTCCCTGTTCTGACTAAAACCGCTGCAGTGCGCGTTTTTACGCCAGTCTGTTTCAATATCAACACACCCAAAAAAGTTCTTTGAACCTAGGGTTACACCCTGGCTAACATGCCCTTTCATCAAGGCCATATTTATTACATAATCAGCTTCAACAAAGCAGGTTGCCAATCCTCTGGTCATTCCATCGAAATCATAAGAATAAACAAATCCATCTTTCACAAAAGTTGCCATTTCGCGTCCGTTTCCGCCATTGTGATCAACAAAATGAACATTTGGGAAAGCTGTATGGCACTTATCGAATATATTGTCGGTAATGAAGCGGCTTGGATCTGTAACCGTAATTTCGTCCTCAGGAACATTACCTTCATATATCAAGCTTTTTAGCAGGGATAGAATTAGTTGCGGATTAGCATTAATTCTATTGCTGCTTTCTTGGGCATCGGTATTGTTCATATTTATTTTAATAGCTATTTTTTCACCGGGTGAGTATCCTTGATTTCGATTTTGTTTTGTTTGGTTGTGATAGGTGAATAACAGGTCCCAGGCATCTCTTTCAGTTTGTTTATCTGTCAGGCTGAAAAGGGTTTGCGATAATAGTTTATCCGTTTCTTTTTGATCGTTGTATTCATCATCCCACCAAAAACCTGTAACACCATCCCATGATGCAATTTTGGGATTGTGTCCCCAGGCTACCCTTCCGGGAAAAGTTCCTTTAGCAACTCCAAGCGGGATATTTGGCTTGTACCAGATTTCAAGACCATCGGCCCTTGACTCTTTGGCCGATCTTACCATAAATACCGATGAAGCCCCAATTCCTAAAATTAAAAACAGACCGGCAGCGAGATATTTCGATTCGATTAATTTAGCTCTGGCTTTTTTAAATGAAAAAGTGGCCCCTGCCAATGCTAAAACCCAAATAACGAGGCTCGACATTATTGGTGCAGCAACCTGCATGCATGGATACAATGCCCTTGAAGGTTTTGGAATTACCCGGATCAGAAACCAAATTGTAGCAACCAGAGAGATAAGGATGTACACTATTTTTCCCGGCACTTTTATTTTCGTTAAGAATCGTGTTGCTCTTTTTATCCAGTCGGGTAGTCTTTTGATTCTTTCTTCATTTATCATTTTCAGTGTTTTTAGTTGCCTGTATCTCTTTTAATATAGATTTAAGGATTTGATATTTACCTTTCATTTCATGGTGAAAGATAAGAAACTATCTCTAAAACTTTATTCTGGATCAGAACAGATGATTCTGTCAGCTTAATAAACAAAAACCCTGCAATTCAATGAATCACAAGGGTTTGTCAGTCAGCGTAGTAGCGGGGACAGGCGAAATATATAACTTGGAATTAGTGAAGGATATTCTTAAAGTAATTGAATATGTGGGCTATATGGAGTAGATACATGTATTATTTTACCTGGAAGTAGATTACAACGAAGATGCGCCACTATATATTAGTTGCATTTGTATGATTCATTTTGTATTTTTGTAGTACAAATTTTAATTGAATGACAAAGTTTGAAAAACTGACATCCAGATTTTTGGAACGGCCTGAGGATTTTGCTTACAGTGAATCCTGCGAGCGCATTGGCTTCGCCGAACTCAGAAACTCGTTTCCCCGTAGCTTGCTGCGGGGTTAGCGAGCGCAATTAAAAATTTATATAAAGGATCGATGATTCCTCGCAGCTTGCTGCGAGGAGAGTCAATTAAAAAGGTTATTGAGTGGCTTTGATTATAAAGAATTACAAGGATCAGGTTCACGAGTTGTATTTTTCAATGAGAAGTTAAAGCACAATATAAAACTTCATAAACCGCATCCTGGAAATATATTGAAGAAATATCAAATTGATTTGGTAATTAATGAATTGAAATCAAATGGGTTATTATGAAAAATGCAATTACATATAAGGGTTTTATAGGTTCGGTTCACTTCGCATCGGAAGACAGAGTGTTTTATGGAAAAATTGAAGGAATAAATGATTTAATAACCTTCGAAGGGGAAACTGTAGATCAACTTGAAGAGGGTTTTAAGTATATGGTTGATGAGCATATCAAGGATTGTAAAAACAATAATCTTCCGCTGGAAAAATCCTACAGAGGGAACCTTAATATCCGTTTAACACCGGAACTTCATAAAATGGCAGCCCACAATGCTGCACTAAGGGGCATTTCATTGAATCAATACATAAATGAAGCCATAAAAAAAGCCCTCTGAACAACTGTTCGGAAGGCTTCCTGGAAGCGGGGGCAGTGTTGCTCGACCCTGAAAGCCTCGCAAGTGCCACAGTGTAGGAGCGGGGACAGGCAAAATTTCTAACCTGGAAAAGTTGCAAGATATTTCCAAAGTCATTGACTGTCTTAGTAATATAGATGTCAGGTATCCAAATTACATCTACTGCTGATTTATTGTTTCAATTCACACTACCCTTGGAGGCATACCTTCCCACAGCATTTTTAGATTAGTATATTTGTAATAGATATGAAACCAATCGTAGAGAATACAAATAAGTTCTTGCAAGAGAATAGATCTGGTAAAGAGTATGTTACTTTCCTAAATTATAAGGAAGCAGGAGCTGTATGGGCGGGTACTGATGAGCATGGTGATATTGCAGAGATAAGTGATCTCACCCATAATGTTATTTTTAATCTTCAATTTTTTATTGGATAAACCCAGTGTAAAAAATAGGTATATATCAATTAATAAAGTAGGTTTTATAGGTAAAAAATAATAGTTTAACTGGTTAAGAATAAGTATATTAATTATGAGTAAAAATCAATTTTCATCTGATTCTATAATCAAAAAAAAAAGATTAAATATCAAGTCAAAAGCCAGGTTGGAAAATGGTTTAATTGCTTTCTTTATACTTTTATTAGCTACTTCCGGTTATACCCAGGAAACTTTCCAAAATCCTATACTACCAGGATACCATCCTGATCCTTCCATTTGCAGGGTTGGAGATGATTATTACCTTGTTAATTCCACCTTTGAGTGGTTTCCGGGTATTCCTGTTCATCACAGCAAAGATTTGGTGAACTGGGAATTGATAGGTTATGGTATAACACGTCCTGATCAGGTTGAATTACAAGAAGGTTTAGGCGATTTTATGGGGATTTTTGCAGTCACCATCCGCCACCATGAAGGCGTTTATTATTTGATTACAACATGTGTTCAATGTGGAGGGAATTTTTACCTCACAGCAACAGATCCTGCAGGGCCATGGTCCGATCCAGTTTGGCTTAACTCGCCTGGCATTGATCCTTCGCTAATGTGGGATGATGATGGTAAATGTTATTATGTGGGGCATGGTTTCTTAGGTGAAGAACGCGAATGGCCGGATCAACAGGGAGCCTGGTTACAGGAACTTGATCTTGAGCAGGAAAAACTGGTTGGTGAAAGGATTCAATTAACCTATGGGCACGCAAACAATGCAGTATGGGCTGAGGGACCTCACCTCTATAAAATAAATGGAAAATATATGCTGATGATCGCTGAGGGTGGAACGGGTTTTAATCATGCCACAACAGTTCACCATAGTGATTCTTTATGGGGGCCATATGTAGCCGATATGGTAAATCCGGTATTTACCCACAGGCATCTTGGAAGGGATTACCCCATTCATTCCATTGGACATGCCGATTTAATACAAACCCAACATGGAGACTGGTGGGCAGTTATGCTTGGCAAACGATTTGTCGATGGATATACTCTTCTGGCAAGAGAAACTTTTTTAACACCAGTGAAATTTGAGGGCCAAACCCCGGTGTTTAATCCAGGAATTGGAATAATTCAACTTGAACAGGAAAGGCCGAATTTACCATGGGCTCCCTTTGAAGAAAAGCCTGCAAAAGATGAGTTTAATAGTGCGGAATTAGATCTTGAGTGGAATTTTCTGAGAACTCCATATGAAAAATGGTATGAGCTTAAAGATGGCAATTTAACAATTGAACTTCGCGAGGAAGTATTAGATAGTCTTGTAAATCCTTCATTGATTGCACGAAGAATTGAACATCACCAATTTTCGGCAACAGTGAGAATGAACTTCAGTAGCATAAAAGAGAATGAACAGGCAGGAATGATATTGTACCGCAGAAGCACTTGTCATTATCAGTTTTTAAAACAGAGAAATGAACTGGTTTTAGTTAAAACCTTAAAAGGCGAAAAAACCGAGGTGGCAAGGGTAAAATACACGCATGATAATGTATTGTTAACTGCTAGAGCTAATGGACGGGCACTTAACTTTAGCTATGGTACTTCGGAAACAGCTATGCAACCAATTGGAGATACTCAGGATATGAACGTTATTTCGCATGAAGTTGCTGAAGGTTTTAACGGGCCATTTGCAGGCATGTACGCCACCAGTAATGGGATTTCAAGTAAAGGAACAGCGACTTTTGAATGGTTTGAATACAGAGGAGAGTAATTATGTGAAGAACATAAAAAAAAGACTCCCAACCGAAGAAGGTGAGAGGTCTGTTCATGTAGCGGGATTTGATGAAATACCGAACAAATGATTTCTATGAGTAATCTCTGGAGTTCCTGATTTTATTGAATCCTGCGAGCGCATTGGCTTCGCCGAACTCAGAAACTCGTTTCCCCGTAGCTTGCTGCGAGGAGAGTCAAACAAATATACTGTTTCCATACGCATAAACCTGGACTAACGATTCCTTCAGAAATTGAGGAACTCTGTTTTCAGCATCATTGGCAATCAATTCCGGTATTGGATCCCAGTCATCTGAACCTTTTGTGAAATTGAAAGTGGTAATGTTGGTACCATCTTTCAATACCGCTTCTGTTAAGACTGTTGACCAGGAGGCCATGCTCGCCGTGTTGTCTTCACCCGAAATTTCAATAGTTCCGTATTCGTACATAAATGAAATATCTAACTTGGAATTAGTGAAAGATATAGCAAGTATTATTAATCCGGAGGGGATTTAACCATAAGAGGTTTAACCCAACAGATTATTTTACAAATATTTTCTGAAAATGTGTATATGAGTTACTTTTTACACAAACAATGTAAATACAATTCCTTAATAATGAAACGTTTAAATTAGTTTGCATAGCAGTTAGATTCGTTTCAAAAACAATGCGTCCCTGCAAATCAACTATTTTCATAGATGCAATATGCTCACCCGATTTTAAGAGAATAGTAAAATTACCATCCAACGGATTAGGATAAATTCTGAAATTATTGTCTCGCTCTTCATTTATTTCTACAAGATCCGGATTGCTATCATACCATATGTCATTTTTATACCAGCCGTTTTTGTCGCGGGAAAGGTTACCCGTTTGTTTCGTTTGATCGTTAAATATAAGATTTGTAAAGCTAATGTTTGTGAAAGTATATTTGTACCAGCCATTTGACGGGGTCATATCCACTCCGGGCCAATTTACTGCCGGAAGAATTCCTGCTGGCAGCGGATCCCAATAATAGATTTTAATAGTACTTGCCCAGGTTGCAGGTTTGGAGAAATATACTGTGAACTCATTTCCGGGTTTAACAAAGATTTCACAGGTATCTTTTTTATTCCCATCTTCTGTTTCAGCATAGATAAAAGCAGAGCCTTTGGCAATACCTTTAACTATTCCGGACTCATCTACAGTAGCAATAGCTGTATTGCTGGAACTCCAGAAAACGGTTTTATTTGTTGCCTCATCGGGCATGATGGTATAACCTAATTGCAAAGTATACCCACCAGTAACTGTGTCTTGTTCCTGATTAAAAACTATTCCTGAAACAGCAGTGCCTGTAACAGTAAGTTCACAGGTATCTTTTTTGCTATTGTTCACAGTTTTGACAATGATTAATGCATCTCCGGGCGAAATCCCACGAACAAGTCCTGTTGAACTCACTGTAGCTATGTCGGGATTGCTCGATTCCCATGTTACAATTTTGTATGATGCATCATCAGGAATAACATCAGCTGAAAGCTGCGATGTACTATTTGCGGGGATTGATTCCGCAATTTTGCTTATTGTCACACCTGTAACTGCAATACCGGTAACAGTTACCATACAGGTATCAGCAAATGATTGATTGGCATTTTTCCCAATAATCAATGTTGTTCCGGGTGAAATTCCGGTAACCAACCCTGTTGAACTAACAGAAGCAACAGTGGTGTCGGTTGATGACCATAAGATACTCTTATAAGTTGCATTTACAGGAGCCGGTATTGCATATAATTGTATTGTACCTTCCGGGTCAACAGTTTCATTTTCTGAACTTACGGTAAGACCTGTAACAGGTATTACCGCACCACTATCCGCAAATACCCTGTATTCATAGGCTGACAATGAAATACCTGATCCTAAATCTATAGCTTCGTTTGAAAATGCATCGTACTTTTTTTGATATGCAATTCCCGTTGGGAAGGTATATGATTTATTTACATTCCTTAGGTTTGCAACAACAAAAACAGTATCATTTTCATACACCCTTTTAAAAGCACAAACATCGGCTGTATTATAGGACGTCAAAACTCCTTTTCTTAAAGCATTGCTGCTGTTATAAAATTCAATTATCCTTGAATATTCAGCCACCATGGCAGGATTCAGGTTCCAATCAATCAATGAATTGGTGGTCAGGAAATATAATGGATCGGGGTATCCCACCTCTTGCCCATTATATATAAAAGGAACACCTTTCATATATGCAGCTACCAAAAATGCAGCCATGGATCCGGATTTTTCGCCAAACCAATCCAAGGGTGTCCCATTACTATTCACATCGTGATTCGTAGTATAGTGTACAACCCTGTTTGATTCAGAGGCATCGTTATATTCAGAGGTGATTATATTATCAATTCCCTCCACTGTTTCATTATTACTATAAATTGCCTTTAACTGTTCATAGAATCTGAAACCGAAAGTGTAATTGAACCCTGATGCAAAATGGTCACTTCGTGCACCTTCTGCCAGCAATAAGAGTTTGTGAGTTTTGATATTTCTAAGTGAATCAATAGCCTGCTTCCAGAAATCTGCCGGTGGACCGTCAGAATAATCACAGCGAAAACCGTCACAATTTGATGTATACACCCAATACTTCATTGCACTAATCATTGCATCTCGCATATCATCATTGGCAAAATTCAACTGGGCAACGTCAGTCCATCCGAGGGAAGGACTTACAATGTTCCCTGATGCATCTTGTTTATACCAATCTTTATGACTACTAATCCACGCATTATCCCATGAAGTATGATTTGCCACCCAATCGAGCATAACTGCCATTCCCCTGTTATGAGCCTCTTCAATGAGAGTCTGTAAATCGGCCAGGGACCCGAATTCAGGATTTACTGCCATATAATCCTTTACACAGTATGGAGAATTAAATGCATTCACTGTTCCTACCGGATGGATTGGTAAAAGATAAATCACATTCACACCAAGGTCCCTGATGTAATCAAGTCGGGATATCACTCCATGAAAATCACGAGTGGGACTAAAGCTTCGCATATTTACCTGATAAATTACTGCATCACCGGGATCCGGAACACCCGTAAACGGAGTTCCATATTGGGATACATCCTGAGCTTGTACAAATTGCCCAAGTAATAAAGTTAGAGCTAATAATATCTTGAAATTTAATCTTATAGCTTTCATAATACAATGATTCACCCCAAGTCTTTAGTGCAATATATGGCCCCGCTTTAACTGACTCTTTTAATATATTCAGTCCAATTTTGGGGAATAAAGTTAAAAAACAAATAGTGAAACCTCTAATTTTGAGAGGCCCGGTTTTAGGGGTAATTTACACTTTCGCTGAAACTTTATTCCTGGGACGCTCCAATAAAAAAAACCCTCCGAGCTATCATTCAGAAGGTTTTTCCTTAGTAGCGGGGACAGGACTCGAACCTGTGACCTTTGGGTTATGAGCCCAACGAGCTACCACTGCTCCACCCCGCACTATTATTGAAAAAGTGTTTGCAAATGTACATTAACTTGAGATAATGTCAAAATTATTGTTCAAATTTTAGATTTTGATTACCGGATTATAATGGCTTTTGAAGGGTGCATTTATTAGGTAACACGACTTGAGATTCAGTTATTTTATCCTTTTAATGGCAATTTGTTTAAAATCTATTTATTTTGCAGTAAGATATTCTTTTATATAACCCGAACAGCATGCCACGCGTTTTTACTGCATCAGACATTGAAAAGGAAGAAAAGGAAATCCGGAAGGACTATTTCGACAGGCATATGCCGGTAATAGTCTGTAAAAGCAGTGCTCAGAAAGGAAAAAAATTTCCAGTCACCATACGAGTGGGGACTGAATTTGAACACCCCGACGACCACAACCACTACATAAAATATGTTCAACTCTGGAACAGGGAAACATTGCTCGCCCAGGCAGATTTCCCCCCGGGTACCCTTGGGAACCTGAAGAGCCAGGTTGAAGTTGCGTTTCATATTATACCGAAGGCCAGCATGAATCTCACTGCCATGGCGTATTGTACCAATCATGGTTTATGGCAGAGCGAGCCGGGTCCAGTTACAGCAGAAGACTAAAATAAGGTTTAATAATTGATGATCTGGTCATGATAAGAGGGATTACAGCTCTCATAATCTGTTTATCCATTTGCGCAGAGCCTGCTCAGGCTCAGGAAGGCAGGCCTGTCCCTGAAGAAGGGATCCTTTACCTCAGGGAACATATAATTGACCAGTCCACCATTATGAATCTCAATGGTGAATGGGAATTCTTTTGGGATAAACTGCTTGAACCGGAAGATTTCAAAACCGGACAACCTCCTGTTCCGGATTGTTTCCCTGTGGTACCGTCATATTGGAATGGTTATACTGTGAATGGGAAGGAATTGCCGGGCCAGGGACATGGTACCTATCGCCTGAGGATCATTCTTCCTGAATACAGACCCTCAAATATCATGTTTGATTTACCTGTTTTTGATGTTTCATATAAGGTATATCTGAATGATATTATGGCAGGGATGTCAGGGGTGACCGGAACCTCGAAGGAGGATAGTGAACCAGGTTATAATCCCAAGCTGACGATGTACTCAGTAGATTCTGATACCCTCCAGGTGTTGGTTCAGGTTTCTAATTATTATCATCGCCGGGGTGGATTTTGGAAATCAGTCAGGATGGGCGGAACGACAAAACTGGTCCAGCTGAATAACAGGTACGAGCTGATCAGTTATCTTTCCCTGGGAGTATTGTTAGCCTTTTCCCTGTTCTTTCTGAGTTTTTTTGCATTCTATCGTAAGGATTACATCACACTGTTTTTCGCGCTTGCATTATTTGGTATTTTTGCACGGCTTGCGACTACGGATATATATCCTGCAAAATTGTTTTTCAATTTGCCCTGGAAATGCATGATCCGTGTTGAATACCTGGGTACTTTCCTGGCGTTTGTAGCCGGCTCGTGGTATTTCTATTCTATCTATCCCTCAAAAATTGTAAGGAAGATAAATTATGGCAACACATTCCTTTGCATTGCTATCGGATTATTTATCTGGTTGACAGATGTAGATGTGTTTGCATATACCATGTTGTATTTTCAACCTGCCGTGGTTGTGATGATGCTGTATTACCTTGTGGTGAGTAGTTACAAGTCCATCCGGAGAAAAAAATGGCAGGATATCGTTTATTTCTTATCGATCATCGTTTTTGTCGGAGCCCTCATTAATGACATGATGATCGCCAACTCACAGACTGCCCTGACCAAGGGGTATACTGTCCACTTTGCCATGCAGATCTTTGTTTTTGCCCAGGCGGTAATGATCATCAAGAGCTGGGTCAACACTTATATCGAAAAAGAAAGGCTGAACAAAGAAATTGAGGACATTAATATAAACCTGGAGAAGCGAGTGAGCGAGAGAACGGAAGAGTTAAACATAAGGAACAGGGAACTGGAAGATGCTTTACATTTTAAAGACCGTGTTTTTTCAATTATAGCTCATGACCTGAAAAGTCCCATCGCCAGCCTGATACAAAATTCTGAATTGATAAACGATGACGAACCTTTCGAAAACAGGAGAGCAATATTTTCCTCCTTCAAAGAACTGGCACAATCTGCCGGGGATTTGATTGATAACCTGCTTTACTGGGGAAGGAGCCAGGGGGACCAGATCGCTTTCCGTCCCGAGGTATGTGACTTGGCTGAGATTGTGCAGGAGAACCTTAAGTTGTTTAATGAAGGATCGAAGCAAAAAGCTATTTCATTGAATCTTCAAACCATTCCTGAATCAACAGCTTATTGTGACAAGGAGTTGATTCACATTGTTTTGAGAAATCTCATATCCAATGCACTAAAATACAGTCACAGGGGTGGTAAAGTGATACTAAAAATATTTAATAAACCTGAAGCTGGTGAACAGCTGTTTATCTCTGTTGAGGACAATGGTATAGGAATGACAGAATCCTTCAGGGAAAAGCTTTTCGGAGAAGAGGAGATAACTACTACACCCGGTACAGAAATGGAAAAGGGAACGGGATTAGGGTTGAAATTATGCTATGATCTCGTCAGGATAAATCAGGGTAATATTGAAGTAAAAAGTGAGCCGGGCAAAGGGACTGAATTTATCATCGATCTTCCCGCCAGGGCAAAACAATAATTAGCTTATCCTTTTTCCTTTTCAGAAAGGTATTTGTGCAGAAGCTTGTGGATGATTTTTATATCGAATGGCTTCAGGATATAATCATCAAAACAACCAGCGTATAACCCATTCTCCATTTCACCTTCAAAGGTAAAGGCAGTCTGTGCAATGATGCAAACATCTTCCTTGACCTGCCTGATCCTTCCTGCTGCTTCAAAACCATCATATTCAGGCATTAGTATATCCATCAGAATGAGATCAATTTTATCCTTGTTCTTTCTGAAAATATCTATGGCTTCCTGTCCGTCTTTAGCCCTGATAATCTGAATCTTTGTTGAATGCAGAAGTTCCTTCAGATACAGGAAATTCGACTCGGTGTCTTCAGCAATCATAATGACCTTATCGGAAAAATCTTCCCTAATAGGTTTGGCGGATTTTATTTTCTCTGTGGTGGGTTTGGGTTTAATATGCGGAATGGTAAAATAAAATGTAGATCCTTTCCCAAGTGAGGATTCTACCCATATTTCACCACCAAGAAGATGAACCAGGTCGCGGGCCAGAGCCAGACCCAATCCGGCGCCACGGTACAGATAATCTCCCTTATCGATAATTTTAACAAACCGTTCAAAGATTGCGTCTTTATCCTTTTTCGCAATCCCAATTCCGGTATCCTTGACGAAAAATAAAATATTCTCACGGGAGTCATCCTTGTTCTGATTCGGCAAAACTGAGTACCCGATTTCAACACTTCCTGATGCGGTAAATTTAATTGCATTATCAATCAGGTTCCCAAGGATCTGCTGTAATTTAACCTGGTCGCTTTTTAGCAAGAATTTTTTATGAACTGCCGGCAAATTAAGCTTAATTTCAAGGTTCTCTTTACCATGCTGTGACTTAAAATCATCATAGAAATTTCTGATCTCCTCTAGTTGAGCATAAAGAAGAAATTCAGCGACTTTGGTCTTCATGGTACCTGACTCGATCCTGGAAATATCCAGGACGTTATCAATAAGGCTTACCAGCTCACTGCTTCCATTCAGGATTTGCTTAATGTATTTTTCCTTTTTTTCGAGAGGGAGATTGTGATTTGAAAGTAATGCGGAGAATCCGGTAATGGCGTTGAGGGGTGTTCTGATCTCATGAGATACATTTGCCAGGAATGCCGATTTTAAGCGGTCAGATTCTTCCGCTTTTTCCTTTGCGATCCTCAGCTGTTTCTCAACCAGTTTAAATTCAGTGATATCGATAAATGAAATAACACACGTTTTGGTATCCAGCAGGGTGGATCCGGTCATGTATGCATTTCTCGTTTCGCCATCCCGGGTAATGTAATCGAACTCATAGTTTTTAGGAACGGCTTCCGGATTGCTTAATAATAGATAATGATAACGTTGTAAGATTGGCTGATCTTTTTTATCAACCAACTCCAGCAGTTTCTTTTTCTTTTCGATCTGATCCCTGGGTATCCCTATTAATTTTTCGAATTCGGAGTTCATCATCTGAATTGTAGTATCAGCTTTCAAAGTGAGTGTGGCAGCACCGGTATTCTCATAGATAATCTGATACATTTTTTCTGATTTCCTGAGCGATTTTTCACTTTGCTTTCTTTCAATCGAGAATCCGATAATATCGGTGGCGATCCGTATGATTTCCAGTTCTTCAGGGCTCCAGATCTTATCCAGTTCAGTATGATCAAAACCGATAAATCCTTCCAGTTTTGATCTGATCCTGACGGGATAGGTAACATTGGATTTAATTCCCTGTTCGGTAAGTGTACTTTTCTCGTTAGCAGCCTGGTCAGGGAGTTTGCTAACATCCGGGATATAAATTACATCCCGTGATTTAAGCTGTTCGGTCCACCAATTAAATTCTTCAGAGGAGATGCTTGGTGTGGAGCTCTGTAATCCTTTGATTTCATTGTTTACCCATTCATGCGTAATGTGAAATAATTTCGCCCTGTGGTGAAATCTGTAGAAATAAGCACGGTCGGCACTGGTTAACACACCAAGTAATTCGATTGATTTCTGAAAAGATTGGTTGAGATGATAGTCTCCAATAAATAATGAAGAGATTTCGAAAATGGCTTTCTCAATATGCAATCTCCGCTTTAAAATTGAATCGGAATCCGGTAAATCAATTTTACTCCTGAGTTGTTGATTTTCTTCTTCCAGGCTTTTAACCTTATCACGTAGTATGTCCAGCTCTTCTTTCATAGTCATGCATATTCAGATAAAACAGTTCCACCTTAACGCTGACTGGCTGCAATATAGGAAAAGTTATCTTCAGGAGAAAGACATGTAAGATGTTGGAGAAGTTAAAATTTCTTAACCAATGGCGATGATCTCGATGGGTATTTTGATGATGCCCTTCAAGTCAATCCCCAGATCATACATAGCCTCATCATCAGAGTCATATCTCCATGCAATGTTGTAATTAAAACCTTTGAGATAGCTTGTTTCAAAGACAGTTAGGATGTTGGTAAGATATTTTTTGGAACCACTGTTTACGTAATCAAGATGAACGGTAATTTCGGTCTGTTTTGGAGGATCTGAGACATACTGATCACATGCCTTCATTACCGGATCATAAAATTGAAATGAATCTTCCGGGATCGACCGGCCCTTAATAGTAACATTACCCTTCTCTATTTTTATATAAGGTGTGTTTTTTGTTTCTTCAACAAGGAACCACATAATTGTATAATATTGGTGAATTACTGTGAGAACAACACTTAACTAAGATAAGGCAAAACAGAATACTTTCAAACAGAATTTGACTGTTATTCAAATATTATACTGGAAAATATCAATTATGATGCCGACCGGTTATTGAAAAGATTCTTTTCGTTCTCCAATTCAAACAGGGTTGGGTAATCCTGAAGAATAACCGACATAATAGATTCACGCATGAACCTTGATTTGTTATTTATCTTATGTTTTTTGCAATACTCATCAATGACTCTTTTTTCCCTGTTGTTGAATAACAATTCATGCTTGTTAATGCGCATCTGATTGATATCTCGAAGCTTTTTTCTATTGATTTGCATATATCCGTATATTTTAATGTAAAGGTATTCAAATGGGTGATTAATCGCTATTTAAACGCCCATAAAGAATTAACAACTTTCCAACAAAATGAGCCATTATTTATGTAAAATATAATAGTACAAAAGACTAATGCATATATTTATTAATACTGTATTCTCGATTGGAATAAGATGAAAGGAGACTAAAATTAACTATTAATGTTCGTTTTATGATATATAAAGGATTTGAAGGATGATATCCTCGTATGAAATAGTGTATGTAAACTAGGAATATCCTATTTTCAATTGAATGGAATTTAGATTAAAGGATCTCCTGTGGAATTTTGTAATTCCATTCATAAGGATTGCCTTTCTGTGCTCAATGGTTGGATAACCTTTGTTTTTTGACCAACCATAACCTGGAAACTCGGAATCAATCTTTTTCATAAAATCATCACGGTAGGTTTTGGCCAGGATGGAAGCTGCAGCTATGGATTGGAATTTGCCGTCGCCTTTTATTATTGTTTTATGTGGAATATTGTAATAGGGTGCAAAATGATTGCCATCAACAAGTATGTGCTGTGGCCTGGAATCTAATCCGTCCAAAGCCCTGTGCATAGCCAGAATAGAAGCATTGAGGATGTTCAGGTCATCAATTTCTTCATTTGAGCAGGTACCAACAGCATATGAAGAAGCTGATGCCTTAATAACCTGACGGAGTTCATAACGCTTTTTCTCTGATAGTTTTTTTGAATCGTCCAATAATGGATCAGAGAAATCATGCGGAAGTATTACTGCCGCTGCAAACACTGGACCTGCGAGGCATCCCCTGCCGGCTTCATCGCAGCCAGCCTCCACAACATCTTTCAGATAACTTTTTTCAAGCATAGATAAGAAATTGATCTCAGAATATCGATTGCTCGGCACGCACAAGGCCACAATCACAACCTCCCTCGCGAATGCGGAGCATTTGCCTTCGGCGAATACTTAGCATTTAACGATTTTTGATTTTTGAAGTATAAAACCAGTAATCTGAAACTATAAAGTATTCAGAACATCCTCAATTTCATTCCACAATCCGGTAGCTGAATTATCCCAGGAAAATTTAACCCTTTGCGAACGGCCCTTGGTTATGAGCTCATTTCTTAGATTTTCATCTCCAGCCAGTTGCTCCATGCCTTGTTGGATGGCTTCGATATCAAACGGATCTACATACAGTACTGCATCACCTCCAACTTCCGGCAATGAAGTAACATTCGAAGCTATTACCGGGGTGTCACAATACATGGCCTCAAGCACAGGTATGCCAAATCCTTCAAACAAGGGTACAAAGGCTAGTGCAGTGGCTCCGCCAATAACATGCCTTAATTCCTCGGGAGACAGCCTTCCTGTTAATACAATGTCCTTACCAAATTGCAAATGTTTAATAGTCTGAATGATTTCGCTGGCCGCGAACATGCGCTCACCAACAATGACCATTTTATAGGGATCAGGAAATGATTTCCGAAAACCATCAAAAGCCTTCAACAAACGAGGGATATTTTTTCTCGGAAGGAGAGTACCGACAAAGGCAAAATAGGGGAGTCCTGATGTGTATTTTGCACGAACTTCATTCGCAGCCTCATAAGTAATTGGTTTATAGCTTTCACCTGCACCATTATAAACTACTCTTACCTTTTCCCCGGGGATATTATAACTGGTACAAATGTCCTGCCTGGAATAATTTGAAACGGTGACAATGCGGGTGGCTTTATCTGCGAATTTCGGAAAATAATAACGATGGTAAAGCCGGGTAGCCATGGGCAGATCCTGCGGACGGTGGTGAAAATTTATATCGTGTATCACCGCTACGGACGGAACAGTAGTTCGTAGCGACAGGTATCCATCCGGACTAAGAAACAGGTCAGCCTGGTATTTTTTCAATGCTTTTGTGACCGACTGTTCGAACCAGATGTACCATAATACCGGGTGCCTGGCCTGAGGAGATAAGATGACCGGTTTAATATTGCCGGAAAAAATGAATTCGCTTGAATATGGCCTGTCAAAGAAAAATATGAACTCATGTTCCGGGTGCGACCGGGTGATCCTTCTCAATGTTTCATAGGTATACCAACCCATTCCATCGAGCTTGTTGGGAAGTAATAATCTGGTATTTACGGCAATTTTCATAGAATCGTGAGTCGTAAGTCGTGAATCGAAGGATTGGAGAGTAAAAATATGAATATCCAACAAGGATTGTTGATTTATGAACTTCAAATTTCAAAAGTCCATGTTCCCTGCCTGCCGGCAAGCAGGCTTTTTCGATGTTCCTGGTCTTATTAATATAATACCCTTCTCCCAACACTCACTCCCTCTGATCACAGTTCACTGTTCACTATTCACCGACTATTCACCGACTGAACTTATGATAATTATAATTTTAAGACAAAAAAATAGTTAGTATTTTAAGCAAAAGTTTTAAACAGCATCTATAAAACTGATTCAGACAGGTAAATCGTATCCGGCTGATAAAAAAAAGAATGAAGCGCAAATTCATTACCAACCTTGCTCTTGTTATATTCCTTAATCTACTTGTTAAACCATTCTGGATTTTCGGGATCGACAGGAACGTGCAAAATATGGTAGGCGCAGAAAGCTATGGATTGTATTTTTCATTGTTCAGTTTCTCCCTGCTTCTGAATATCCTGCTCGATGTGGGGATCACCAACTTTAATAACAGGGCCATCGCACGGGAACCCTCCCTGCTGAGTGAATATTTTTCAAATATCATCGGACTTAAATTCCTGCTGGCTGTTTTTTATGCCATTTTCTGCCTGGTGACAGGTCTGATTGTTGGCTATGACACCATTCAGCTTAAGATATTGATATTCCTCATTATAAATCAGTTTCTCGCCTCTTTCCTGCTATACCTGCGTTCCAATATCAGTGGCCTGCATTTATTCAGGACGGATAGTATAATATCTGTACTCGATCGTGCATTGGTGATTGTTATCTGCAGCGTATTGCTATGGGGAGGAGTAACCGATCAGGTATTTAAGATCGAATGGTTTGTTTATGCACAGACAGTCGCCTATGCTATCACAGTTCTTGTAGCTTTCATGATTGTTATGTCAAAATCGGAATACCTGAAACCCCGGCTCGACATTAAATATTTAGCTGGAGTTATTAAGAAGAGCTATCCTTTTGCCCTGCTTATCCTGTTGATGTCCTTTTACAACCGGATAGACTCTGTAATGCTGGAAAGGATATTGCCCGAGGGTAATATGTACGCTGGTATGTATGCCCAATCTTTCCGGATCCTGGATGCAGCTGCCATGTTTGCATTTCTTTTTGCAGGACTACTTTTGCCGATCTTTTCAAGGATGATCAAACAGGATCAACCGGTGAATGAGATGATCAGATTATCTTTCAGTCTTATCATCATCCCGGCACTTACTCTGGCTGTTCTGGCCTTCTTTTATTCCACTGAGATAATTGATTGGATGTATAATGAAAAAACCACAGAATCGGCCAGGATCTTTCCGCTGCTGATGTTCGGATTTATTGCTATTTCCACTACATATATTTTCGGGACATTACTCACAGCCAATGGAAGCCTGCTGGAACTGAACCTTCTGGCAACGAGTGCAGTGATCCTAAATGTGGTACTCAACTTTATTCTGATCCCACGACTTCAGGCTTATGGTGCGGCCATATCCAGCCTCATCACCCAATCATATATGGCGCTCTTCCAGGTTATCATTTCGGTGATCAAGTTTAAGTTCAGCCTGAATCCGGGTTACCTGATACAACTGATAATATTTCCAGCGGGGATATTTGGAGCCGGATATCTTATTGATCATTACCTGCAGAACTGGTTAAGAGGCGCTCTGCTTTTGATCTGTTTTGCAGTGTTGCTTGCCTTCTCGATAAGGTTAGTAAAGATCAGTGAGATTTATAAGATTTTAAGGAAAGAAGGGGCTGAAGAATAAAGAGATGAATCCTGCGAGCGCATTGGCTTCGCCGAACTCACAGGTTTGTTTGGCTTCGCCGAACTCACAGGTTTGTTTGGCTTCGCCGAACTCACAGGTTTGTTTGGCTTCGCCGAACTCACAGGTTTGTTTGGCTTCGCCGAA
>JADHVS010000173.1 GCA_016783865.1 Bacteroidales bacterium | reverse complement strand
ATCGTTTTACTTTTTTTGTCATTCAGTTTTTTCAACGCCTGTACAACTACGCAAAAATCCAATGAACAGATTAAGATACTGATATTAAGCGGCCGGAATAACCATGCCTGGGAACAAACAACACCCGTATTGCAAAGGACTTTTGAGGAATCCGGATGTTTTGAGGTGGATGTCACCAACCAGCCCGACACTTTTAATTTCGAAAATTTCAGAGCTTATGATGTTATTGTCAGCAACTGGAACTCCTGGCCTGAAAATGACATCAGATGGCCGGAAACCACTGAATACGGATTATTGAAATTCGTTGAACAGGGGGGCGGATTGGTATTTTTTCACGCTTCAACCTCAGTGTTTTATGAATGGCCGGAGTTTGAAAAGATTTCAACCGGAGCATGGAAAGAGGAAACCTGGCACGGGGAAATGTGTCCCGTGACAGTCACTATCGATGACAGGGATCATCCAATAACAAAAGGCATGACAGGTTTCTGTATTTTCGATGAGTTGTGGTTCAATGCAGAAAAGAATGATGCCTTTCATATTCTGGGAAGTGCAGGCAAAAAGGATGAGGAGGGAAACGAAATGGAAAGCCAGCCAGCCATATTTGTCGCGAACCACGGGAAGGGGAGAATCTTCCATACAATCCTGGGTCATGATGCCAGGACCATGCGCAACACCGGTTTCCAGGCCCTGGTCCTGAGGGGGACAGAATGGGCAGCTACATCAGATGTAACCATACCTTTACCGCAGGAGCTGCGGGAAGAATTGCCCGGTGAGAATCCTGATTACAACTGGTTTGAAACCGATACAACTTTTGGACTCCTGAATCATACCGACATTGTCTGGCAATTTAATTACAATGATTTCCGTGGTAAACCATACTTTCATCCTGTGTATCTTGGCCGCAACCGGATCACCTGTGTCAGCCCGGATGACCATATCTGGCACCTGGGACAATGGTTCTCATGGAAATATATCAATGGGGTGAATTATTGGGAATATACCGGGAAGAGTTACCGGTCGGAAGGTGTGACTGACATAACTCTGGTTAAGCTTATTAAGAACCCGGATTTTTCTGCGGAGATCCATCTCGACATCGATTACCATCCTCAGGATGGAGAAACAGTCCTGAAAGAGAAAAGGATTATAACGGTTTCACCGCCGGATAACCAAAAGCTGTGGATGGACTATGAACTTTTATCCGAGGCCGTTTCTGATCGGGTGGATATTAACAGGACACCCATCCTGGGCGAACCGGATGGTAAATCGTGGGGCGGATATGCAGGATTATCCATTCGTTATAACCAGGACTTAATGGACGCCTCCTGGATTTCTTCAAACGGAGATACCTCCGATGTGAACGGGACAACGGGTGACTGGCTGAATATGAGTTTCAAGGGGCTTGATGGAGACCGGATCGGATCAGCCATGTTTGTACCGGATAATACCAAACGGGAAGGATGGGCATGGTACCTGATCGACAATCCCGAATTGCCCTTTTATTATTTTAGTCCTGCATATCTTTACCTGGCTCCGCTTCAACTCAGCAAAGGAGATTGCATCAAGCTTAATTACAGGATATTACATATTTCAGGAGAAGTAACAAGCGAGCAACTTTCAAGTGTATATCAGAGCTACATTAACCGATAAACCAATTAACCGATAAACCAATTAACCGACAAACCGACAAACCAATGAACAAATCAACCCATAAACAAATCAACCGGAGAGATTTCGTAAAAAAATCTATCATCGGTGCCGGTGGCTTAATCCTCGCCCCAACCATTCTGTCAACAAATGCCTGCAAGGGTGCCAACGATCAAATCAGGATCGGTCATATCGGCCTGGGTGACAGGGGGACCTGGGAATTAAAGAACTATTTTCTGCCACTCAGCGGATCACGCTCAGTGGCTGTATGCGATGTATACAAAGACAGGCAAGAGAGAAGCCTGGACCTGGTAACTTCATATTACAAGGAGAATGGAATGTCGGATCCTGGTTGCCACCCCTATCTTTATGATGATGAAATATTGGAACGCGATGATATCGATGCTGTCCATATCACTACTCCCGACCACTGGCACGTGCCGGCAGCCATCAAAGCAGCCCGTGCAGGAAAGCATATCATGCTGGCCAAGCCACTCGGACTCAGCTATCCCAATTATCTCATCCTGCAAAAAGAGCTGATCAAAAATGATGTTCGCTTTCACTATGCTACCCAACAACGTACCTCACCCCACATGCAGCTGGGGATCGATTTAATCAAAGATGGAAAGATCGGTGAGATAGAGCGGGTGGAAGTCTGGGCACCGGGAAAAAATCCTGTCGAATCACCCGTATGCAATGAAATTCCAGTACCGGAAGGTTTTGATTTCGACCGGTGGATTGGACCAGGGCCATGGAATTCCTATTGTCCCGACAGGGTCACCAACAACAGTTCCTGGTTCCAGTATGACTACAGCATCGGTTTCCTGGCCGGCTGGGGTGCGCATCCGCTGGATGTTCTTGTGTGGGGAATAAAAGATATTGTGGATGGAGTTTATTCCTGTAAAGGGACAGGAACATTCTGGGAACCGGGTGGCATTTATGATAATATTTATTCATGGGATGTGAATTATAAATACAAGAGTGGTGTCGAAGTGCATTTTGTCAGCGCAGACAGGGCCGTAGAAATGGTGTCGCACCGCAGCAGGGAAGAATGGAATGGGACCACCTTCTATGGTACAAAGGGGTGGATCTCATTGAGCCGCAGTTCGGCAGAATCAAATATCCCTGAAATAAATGAAAAACTGAATAATTTTCCAAAGAATGATGATGGCTGGATAATGAGTGAGGAGAATACAATGGGACAGATGTTCCTGGATGTGATACATGGGAAAATTAAGGAGGCCTGTCCGCTGGATGAGGCGATTATTTCAGATACAATCAGTCATATGGGTGACATTGCAATCAGGGCTCAGCACGAAGTAACCTGGGATCCGGTAATAGGTAAGGTGGTGGATGATGAAGAGGCAAATACCCTCTATATTCGTAAAATGAGAGAACCCTATACGGTTTAAATAATTATAGTTGAGAAGAAGAAAAGCAAAAGGCGCCGCAGCGGAAGCTATAAATGCTCAGGAGCCCAGGGCCTGCCTGAATTGCGGGCACATGGATACGGGGAAATTCTGCTCTTCATGCGGACAGAGTTTTGCGGATATTGATAAACCCATGAAGGATGTTCTGCATGACCTGCTGGAGATCTTCAACCTCGACCGGAGTATTGTAAAAACCATCATCCCATTTCTTTTTAAACCCGGATTCCTGAGCAGTGAATACATGGCAGGCAGAAGAAAAAAATACCTGTCGCCGGTCAAGTTTTACCTGTTTATGAGTATTGTGTTCTTTTTTATCGCCCGTGAAGCAAGTAATGTCCCGAATAGTGAATCAGAGACCATTAGATTTACATTAGGCTCCGACTCAAATCAAACGGTCATAACCGATGACTCTTCCCTCGTGGAAATACTGGGAAGCGATTCCCTTTACTACGGCATGGCCTCACCGGTTGATTCGCTTGATGAGGAAGCCTATGAGAGGTCTGAAAAGATCAGGAATAATGCCCTGAAAGCGTTGAATAACAAAGAAATGTTAATCAATGAATTTTACAAATTCATATCCTACAACCTCTTCATACTGATGCCCATTTTTGCTCTGTTATTAAAACTATTGTACATCAGGAGGAAAAGGTATTACATAGAACACCTGGTTTTTTCGATAAATATGCACTCTTTTGCCCTGTTTCTGCTCTCTGTTTTACTTTCGCTGAAATTAATCATCAAGGGCAATGATGATTATGTCAGTCTGTTGTTCCTCATCGTACCGGTTTACTTTACCATTGGTATGAAACGCTTCTATAAGCAGAGTATTTTTAAAACCCTGGTAAAGGAATTCATTTTAGCATTAATATATTCAATTCTGCTGATAGCTTCTCTGTTAGGTGCAGCAATACTTGCATTTACTGTCATTTAAATACAGGTGAGGTTCAGGAGGAACGGAGAGTTTTAAAGATTTTAACTCAGGATGTTTTTTTGACCATTCAACCCAGTCTTCTTAATATCTCCAGGCACATCCTGGTATTATGATAAGGGCATTTCCAGGGTCCTGCTTTCTCATATGACGATATGGGTTTTCCATTTGCATCGACACGGTAATACCATTCGCCATTCGCCCGATCAATAAAATATTTATCAATGTATTGGCATAATGTATGTGCCCTGTCAAGCCAGGTTTCATCGCCGGTTATTTCGAAGCAATTTATAAAGCCCACGATGGCTTCTGCCTGTGCCCACCATTCCAGTTCGCCCGAAATGTTCTTTTCATGCCTGTTGCCTTCATGGATGAGGCCACCCTCTTTATTCATGGCCGGAAGCACTGCACTGGCAATATTTACTGATAACCTGTTTACACGGCTAATCACATCCCTGTCACCTGACGACAATGCAGCCTCATACAATAACCACGATGCTTCAATGTCGTGTCCAAACGAAATATCATCGGATTTCAGGTTCCAGTTTTCATCGTAGAACAGTCCCATGTTATGATCATCCTGCAAAATAATATCTGAGAATATGTGCAACAGGTTTAAGAGCCTTTCTTTTAAGCCGGGTTCATTTTGAAAATCATACAGGCGGGTATAAGCTTCAATGATGTGAAGATGGGTATTTGTTGTTTTCTTTTCATTCATGTCGAGGTGGCTCAGGCGGAGATCTTCAATATCTCCCCAGTCACGTGAAAATGCCTCAAGGTATCCGTTTTTTTCCTGGTCGAATGATTTTTCCTCAATCAGCCTGACCAGCCTGAACGCAGTTTCCAGGGCTTTCTCATTTCCGGCAGCAGCTGCATATTCTGTAAAAGCATAGATGACAAAGGCCTGGGCATATATCTGCTTTTTACCATTTTGGATACTTTTATCCGGATTAAGGCTCCATACATATCCGTCATTAACGCGGTCGCGAAAGTGATCCTCAAGATATTGGTATGCACGATCTGCAAGATCAAGATATATTGGCTGTTTAAATAACTGGTATATTGCTGAGAAGGTCCATAAAATCCTGGCATTCAAAACGATCCCTTTAGGGTGACCTTTGACCAGCCTGCCGGAATGATCGATCTTACCTGCAAAACCATCATGCTTTTTGTCGACCATTCTGTTTGTCCAGAAGGGGAGTATGATCTCATTCAACTGACGTTCGGCGAAGTGAATAAGGTTGGTTTTTTTCTGGTTGGTTGTGAATGTCATTCAACTAATCCTCCATGGTGTACATATCGGGCAGGTCTTCAAGGAACCAGGTGAATTCATCCTTTTCGTAAAGAATAAAATTATCTGCAGAAGGATGTCCCGGATAAGGAGCGTAATGATGTTTGGTGTTTGCATTACGCCACACCAGCATATAGGATATTTTGCGTGCCAGTGAATCAGATTTTATTGGCTCCAGCACATGACCGGTCCACCAGTCTGATATGGGAATGCTCTCCAGACCGGTTTCGGTAAGTGCGACCGGCTTATTCATTTTTTGTCCGAGTTTTACCAGCGTTCCCAGTGCGGATATTCCTTCAGGAATGGTTCCCGGTTTTTTAAAAGAGTGATAATCATCATAACCTAATATATCTACATAATCCTCTCCGGGAAATCGTTCCAGGTACTCCTCTTCAGAATTAAAACGATCGGGTGAATAGGAATACAGAAGGTTATGCAATCCTTTTTCATCCCTGAGGTATTCAACAGTAAACCTGAACAGGGTTATATATTCTTCCCTGCTGCAATTGCCTTTTCCCCACCAGAACCAGCTGCCGGTATGTTCATGAAACGGCCTGAATATAACAGGAACAGGTATTCCGTCTTCTGTTCTCAGAGCCTCAAGGAAGGTTACCAGCTTATCCAGGAGGGATTTATACTGCTCGTTTCGTTCACCGCCTGGTATGATGGCATGAACGGCCGGTGTTACATCCCATGTATCACCTCCGGTAACCGGGTTATCGAAGTGCCAGCTGAGTGTATTGATTCCCCCTTTCTCAAAGACGCGGATCATCCAATCCTGGATCCGGTTGAAAGGCACTGAATCGATGTTGCTCTCGAGCCCGATCTCACCGGCATCCCAGCCAAAGACAGCCGGGAATTTTCCGCAAACATCATGCACGTCAGAACGGAAATCTTCAGCCCACCATCCGATCCCGTAAGCCAGGTCGTCCTGGTGGCCAAACATTATTGCATCGCCCTGGTATTTTAACAGGTTGTGATACAAGGCCATGGTTTCTGCTGTTGCATCCGGATCAACAGTTTCAATGTCAGCCGTCTTTTCCCTGGTTAGTGAATCACCAGTTGCATTGGGTGACTTGCAGGCAGCAGCCATTAATGTACAGAATAGTATGAATATCCAGGTAGTTTGTGACAGGTGAGTTATTTTCATTTTGAGTTATTTAATGGTCTCCCTAAGATAAATAAAAAATATGTTTAAGAATTAACAGGATCACCAGGGCAAATTGTAAAAAAACACATGATTGGTTTATTTATCATTAGTATTTCCGCATAAATTACCTGTCAGAGGATTTTTAATAAAAAATAATGCGGTGTTTTTAGTAATTTAATGGCATAATAAACAATTACAATCTCAATGAAAGCATATGTACGGTTATTTTTAGTGAGCACATTTATTTTATCGGCAACCCTGAGCCAAGCGACAGAAATTCCTGCCGGAGCAGTGAGTGGGACCTGGACCAAGGCTGGCAGTCCTTATAACATAAATGGCAACATCAAAATTGAAGTCACGGATCAGCTGGTGATCGAGTCCGGAGTAGTCGTAAACTTCACAGGACATTATGTGTTTGAAGTATTTGGCCGCCTGCAGGCTGTGGGCTTATCCGGCGATTCGATTACATTCACAGCACCGGATCCTGCCGTCGGCTGGCAGGGGATCCGGTTTACTGATACTGGCACCAACGGCCTGGATTCAACACGGTTTACCTTTTGTATTATTGAGCATGGACTGGCTAAAAATAGCGGGGGATATTCCGGTGCAGGCGGAGCCATATATTGCATAGCATCCCCTGATATTGTGATCCGCAATTGCCTTATCAGGAATAATTATGCTGAGAATTCAGGCGTGGCCATTTTTCTGAATGAATCGTCGAATATCCTGATCGTGAATAGTGTGATCGAAGGGAATGAATGCGATTATAACGGGGGCGGAATAGGAACCATTTTCCACAATAATCCTGTACTAAAAAATGTAATAATAAGAAATAACAGGGCAGGGCAATTTGGCGGTGGTATCTACACCCAGTTTGACAGTAGCCCACTCCTTTTCACTTCAACCATCACTGACAACGTGGCCGGTTTTGCCGGGGGAGGAATGTACTTTCTGGATTCCATCCCGGTTTTCAGCATGGATGACCTCTCAAGCATTTACGATAACAGGGCCCCTCTCGGCAGTGATCTGTATTCGACCATGCCGATGACCATTGCTCTGGATACTTTTACAGTTAACAACCCGACCAATTTCATTGCCAGCCCGGTTGAAAACTTTAGTTTCACTATATCACATCCCCTTTATGCACAGGTAAATGCCGACCTTTATGTGTCACCTTCAGGCAATGACGATAATGACGGGCTTTCAGCCGGCAGCCCCCTGAAAACCATCCGGCATGCACAACGGATCATTATCTGTGATGACCAGAACCCAAATACCATTTTTCTGGGTGCAGGCACCTTCTCACCCTCCACCAATGGTGAAATGTTCCCGGTTTACGGCATAAGTAACCTGACCATCCAGGGAGATGGAAGAACGACCACCATCCTGGATGCCGAACAGGAAGGGAATATTTTCTCGGTATACGATACACGTAATGTTGCAGTAAAAAGCCTGACCATTGAAAATGGGCTGCAGGAACCTGGGAAAGGTGGAGGCGTATTTGCCCGGCATAATGCAGCACTGCTGTTAAACGATATGATCATCAGAAACAACAAAGCATATCAAGGTGGTGGAATTTATGCATATGAAGACGTTAGCCTTGTCCTGGAAGATGTGGATGTAAATGATAATAATGGCGCTTATGGAGGTGGATTGTATGCCGAATATAATACCAGTGTTCATCTGGATAATGTAACCTTTAGTCAGGATTCCAGCATTGCATATGGCGGTGGAATGTATATTAGGAACAGTATATTGACCATTGAAGCATCCACAATATCTCAGAATTATGCAGAATATGACGGGGGAGGAATGTATCTGAACACTGCCACCGTGATGTTATCCAACTTCAATATAAAAAATAATTTTGCCGGGAGACACGGGGGAGGAATTTATTCGAAAGACCTTTCTGATTGGGGTCCTGATTCTGAGATATATAACGGAACAATCAACGGTAATATAGCATCAGGTGGTTATGGCGGAGGGCTATATGCGGAATCTGCCCGTTATTTTAAAATGGGAAACGTGCTGATCCACAACAACTCTTCAGCCGGTTATGGAGCCGGCATCTATGCTCTCTCTTCATATGATATTGATTTTATTAACGTAACCATAGCAAATAATACCGGGGCATTTAGCGGAGGGGCACTCTATATACCCAATGTCTTTACGAATATCATTATTCAGAATAGCCTGTTCTGGAACAATACACCAAACGAGATCAATGGAAAACCTTTCCAGGTTACCTGGTCAGACATTAAGGGAGCCACTCCTCAATCCTGGTTTGGCGAAGGCTGCATCGATACGGATCCAATGTTCATCAATCCTGCGGGAGGGAATTTTGCACTGAGCTGGACCAGTTATCCCACCATTGATGCTTCAAAATCACCCTGTATCGATACAGGGGATCCACAGTTTATCTCCATTGATCCCGACGGAACACGGAGTGATATGGGATACCAGCACTTCCCGCAAAATGTTGATTTTCATTTGAAAGATCTGTCGGCTCCTTCTATAGTCTCATCCGATTCGAACATATATATCTCCTTTACTATTGAAAACCTTGGACTGAGTTCCGGACACCCGGATACAACACTGGTTTATCTCTCCGATGATTCTGTACTCAGCGAGGATGACAGCCTTCTGAGTGTTTTTGTGGCGGGATATATCCCTGCTGCAGGAGATACTGTTGTTCAGGATACGTTAACTGTGGCAACTGATATCCAGGAAGGGGAGTATTATCTCATTGCAGCTGCCGATATTTATAACAGGGTAA
>JADHVS010000172.1 GCA_016783865.1 Bacteroidales bacterium | reverse complement strand
GCTGTATTTACCCCATCCTGGCAATATACATCGCTTCTCAAAATATTGCCGTCCCGGTCTGTAATAACCACCCAACCCATCCATACATCGGATGATGGAAACGGAGGATTTTCAACACTGTATTCGCTTTCATCTCCTGTACCTCCAAAAAGATATACACCATGCGGTCCTACTTTTACCCCGTATAATTCACTGCGTATATAGCTCATGCTGTAACCCCGTGGATTGGCATAGTGCTTAACCCAGTTTACATTCCCCTCTGTATCCATTTTTACGCAGGAATAATCATAGGGATCCCCGGCACCCTTTCTCCCGGAATGGCCACCATAATACAATATATCAACTGTATCGATTGCCATATCGTAAGGAATAATCATTTCTGTACCGGGTAAACTTTTTGTCCATATTTCGGTACCGTTTTTATTCAGTTTGGTCAGTGTCAGGTCTTTATCCTGCTGTGATGAGCCATAATACAAATTACCATCTGAAGCTTCAACAACTGCCAAAGCATAGGCTGTATTCGGGTTTGAGTGTGTCCAGATCTCCTTGCCGTTGTCCGGGTCTATTTTCATGATTGTCGCTTCGCCACCGTAAGCCATAAATATAGTTCCCTGTTCGGCTCCCCCAATAAGTCCGGCACCATAGATATAGCCATCAGACCCGACGATTGTCATTCTAATGCCATCGTACTCACGTGATTTACCGTCGGAATTATAGGTTTTACTCCATAGGATAGATCCATCGTCACCATTAAGCCTGGCAATCCATCTTTCCTGTGTTTTTCCAATTCCGCCACTGGCAATGTAATCGCAACGTCCGGCATCGTTGATCTCAGAAATGCCAAATCCGGCTGTATTTTTAATTGTTACGCTCCAGATTCTTTCACCAGTATTTCCATCAATTTTATGGATGCGGGATTGATTATCCGGCATAAAAATTACCGCATAATTACCGTCTGAGTCCACCACGGCTCTGTTCACCTTTCCCGGAGGACCGTCTGTAAATACACTTTCCCATTCAATATTTTCATTGTATTCGGTACTGCCTGGAATAATCTGGGCGGAAAGGTTAGAAGTACCTGTTAAAAAGCCACAAAGACCTATGATCGATATAATATAATATTTTGTTTTCATTTTTTGTTTTTAATAATTCGGTTACTTTGTCTGTACATGAATCATGAAGCTGTTTAAATCACTGGAGTCAATGATATCCGGGTCCTGTTTTTGGCTTTGTGCTTGATCCATACGATTAATTTCATGTTGCCTTTTACATCATATTCAATTCCGGTTCTAAAATCTTTTCCTTTTGGGACATCTTTTTCATTTACTCTGAGAGTAACTTCTTCACCGCCCCAGTTGTTGACAACCAACGCCAGGTTATATATCGGATTGTTTTCACTTGCATCAAATTCAAGCTCAATATCAGCCTCCTGGTCCTCTGTGTCTAAAAAATATGCTCTTTCTGTATAGTCATACCCTTTGTTTGCATAACCGTCTCCCAGAAGCTTCATTCTCGGCGGTCTGTTCCATGACCTGGCCAGATCAACTAGGCTGGCAGGGTCCTGGTTTGTCATTCCGTATAAAGCAGCCTCGCCATTGGGATCTCCCCAGCTTATCGATGAATGTGCAGCCCTGTCCGGCGCATTTGCGCTGCGGCCATCGGAGATTACCTGTGCAACGGGCCAGTGATTCCACCATGGAAAGTGTGAGTATTCTGGCCTGACTTCTAAATTAAAGACATCAAACCCACCACCTTCGCGAAAAATCATATATGGTTTAAACTCAGATTTAAAATTAGTGACTTGGATGACTGCATCATCTAAATCGAACGTTGGATAGCCATGTTCCCATGTATAAGTTTTACTTTCACCATTCATATTTAACAATGTGCTGGCTTCCAATTCCACATTGTCTTCAGGACGCGTACCAGGTTCATTTAGAAAGATAGTTTCCTGCCATCCGCCTCTTCCCGGCAAAACTTTTCTGACGGTAACACCATCGGGATATATATAATAATATTCGTTTCCCCACTCACCAAAACCTGTTTCATTGGGCAAGTCCAGTTGCCGGAATTTTACATCCATCTGAAGGTATCTCCAGTTAACCAGTACTCTTGCGTCATTATTTTCTATGATTGCAACACGAGAACTCCTGCATTGGACATCGCTCATGTGTTCTACACAACCTGTGGGTATATTTTCTCTTGAATCTTCTCCTAAGAACCAGTTACTTCCTGTTTCTCTGCTTTGATCTGCCATCCATTTGCCATTTTCTGAAACCTGACAGGCTGAATACCTCGTACCCCTCCAAAACATCACTTTTGTAGGGAGTTCATCAAATTGAACAACTACATCCATGTAATCGCCAACGGGCCAGATTGCATCCCATTCCTGGTAATATTTCAAGCGAGTATAGTTCGCACCAAATCTGCCTGAAGACTTAACAGTTGGGAATTTTCTTGATTCAAAGGTGGGTTCATTTTCAGGTTCAATCGATGTATATTGTTTGGTCACTTCTTCTTTGGTAAGCTCTTTATTATATACTTTTAATTCATCAATGATACCGTCAAAAGTATAACTGGATGGGTAAGTTGCCCAATCTCGTATAGGATCCGAAGGTGGTAGATCTGTACTGTTCTTACCAATTGAGAAACCTTCTTCCATATTGCTGTAGACAATGCCATAATCAAACGTGAAGTCGTTATACGTATTTGCCAGTTCGCCGTTAATATATACAGCCAATCCATTTTCCGGACTATAGGTGCCAACGACATGATACCATTTTTGGAGATCGAGTCCCAATTGCGTTTGAGAATCAATTTCTGAATTGCATTCATGCCATACAGAGGTAGCATCAGACATCTGAAATCCTACTCGTCCCCTTGAATCGATACCAAAATAAAATCCGGTAATTTTATACTTCCCCATGGTTAGAATAGGTGCCCAGTTCCAGGGGTAAGCACCAATGGCTATCCAGGCTTCAATACTTATTTCTTCCGGCATTGGATCTGTTTCGTAACCTTCATCGTCGTATACTTCCGGCAGTTCGGGCCATCCATTTATGTGGGACGAGAATCCGTCGAATTTCATGGCAGTGCCCTTTACGCCATGAACATATTTTGCAAGACCGTGAATTTCAAAATTAGATTTGGTTATAATTTCCTTAGTTGAAACAAGAGGAGCCTTCTCTTCTTCTTCTTCTTCTTCTTCTTCTTCTGACATATCCACATTCAGGTTGGGAATTTCTTTGCTGTCATTAAAATCCCAGTACAGGAAATAATCATTCTGACAAAACGAAGTAGTATAACTTGCTATCAGAAGAGATAGAAAAATGTAAAGTTTTTTCATAGATGCTTAATATTAAAATGCCAATGAAGAACTAATGTAAATTAAGGATAATGCTTTTTATTGAAGGTTAAATAAAATTCAAATAAGTTCTTTATTCAACCAAAGAATAGCATCAGATCCCAATCTGGGTTCGCATCTATAAAAATAAAACCAATAATTTCTTTAGTTTAGCACAAAACTAAACTCAGAATTATGGATACAAAAGGTCATTGCTTCCCAAAATCAATTATCGTTCAAGCAGTATATTTCAAGTTAAGGTAAGCGTTAAGCTATCGGGATGTTGAAGAGATAATGAGAATAAGGGGAGTAGAAGTTGATCATGCCACTATTCAGAGATGGGTTTATAAGTTCATGCCTGAAATAGAACTCCAAATGCGAAAGAGAAAGAAGGTAGTTGGCAAGCGGTGGCGAATGGACGAGACGTATATCAAAGTTAAGGGGGTCTGGCGTTATTTATATCGGGCGGTTGATAGGGATGGAAATACGATAGATTTTCTTCTGACAAAGCGTAGGCAGCGTATGAGTGCTCAGTCGTTTCTAATAAAGGCAATAGAAAACAATGGCACACCTGAGCTAATCAATATTGATAAAAGTGGTTCTAACATAAGTGCAATCAAAATATATAACAAAAGATCATTTACCAATATTGAAATCAGGCAATGTAAATACTTGAATAATATTGTAGAACAGGATCATCGGTTTATTAAATGGCGAATTCATCAGGGCTTAGGATTTAAGGATTTTGAGTCAGCAAGAAGAACCTTAACAGGAATAGAGATAGTCCATATGATCAAGAAGAATCAGCTTAATAATCAAGAGCAAAGTATGTTCAAATCCTTCTCTTCTTTAGCTGCATAGAATGGGATTAAATTAAATATTTTAGTAAATTATTGAACAGATGCGACAGAACCCCTCATTCAAGAGTTGCTAATTCTGAAAGCTTGGGGATTGACGATTGAGCCCCCATACGTGTAACCGTTATCGCAGAGGGATCTCCAGCCTGAATCTGGACATTAAATGAACGCCATCTATTTTGAATAAAATCTGGCGGTTTGGTAAAGCTTACGGATTTTGTTTTAGAAGCAGACTCTCCGGAAGTAGATAATACGGTTAATGTTATTTCATAGGTTCCGGCATCACGGTAGGTATGCGATGCTGTATTACCTGTGGCAGTTCCATCATCTCCAAAATCCCACATATAACTTTGTATGCTTTGCTGGTCTTCAGCCAGGCTTCCATTGCCATCTACCTCTACTGTTAAATTGTTGGCAGTTATATTGAAATGGGGAACGATTGCAAAATACGGAGATTCAAATGCACCCAGATCAGAACCATTCCCTTTTGGAACAGGATTATTGTCCAGATCCATGGAATAACGAGAGGTTTTGCCCATGTCAATCGCAGGACTTCCCTCAAGCAGGTGTAAATCGCGATCTGCATAGTTTACGAAAAGCGGATCGACGATAATCTCTCCTTCCCCCAGAGTATATCCCTTTGGATTATCCAGACTCTTATCAACAGAGTAGTAAATGTTATTCCTGGTCGCGTCGCCAGGATTTTCCCATTCGAATGCTGTAACTCCGTTTGCCAATACGAATATATTGTTGCACACAGATCCATTTGGAATTGTATGATGAAGGCTAATACACCAGTTATAATCCGTGTTGGCGGGAAGTACTCTAAGTATTGTATTGTTTTCAATTATAGCGTTGTTCCCTATTGGTCCATCAAGGAACCACTGATAATCATCGCTATAGTTATAACAAATTTCAATATCACCCCATGTGCAGTCCTCACATTCAGAATCATCATAACTTTCAAAGAAACCCTGATTGCCGCGACTAATGTTATGGTGTATCTTCCAATTTATGTGAATGCCCTCATCGTCCAACTCGATCGCACCTCCATCAAAACCATAATTGTTTGGCGCCAGAAAACCCTCAATTGTGTTATATGAGATCTCTCCGGCATACCCTGCCCCTACAATAGCCATTGGTCCCCACCATTGATTTATTCCACCACCCGGGCTATGCATGTAATTATTTGTAATTAGTACATCGTGAGCATAGAGCCTAACCGCAACACGACATCCGCTAAATTCACTATTTTGGATTGTGATGTGATGATCTTCCGGATTGAATGAAGCGATGCCTCCAACTTCACGAGGTCCGCTCAATCCACAATCGTGTATATATAAAGCGTCTATCAATATGTGACTCGCAGATATACGAATGGCGTTTCCGTAATTGTTAGATCCATCTGGGTTACTTAGGGCTGGTCTCTCTCCCTCTCCGTATGAAGAAAATACGATGGGAGAATTTAATGACCCTGATGCTGTAATTTCAAAAGTACCTGTCCATTTCGATCCCCGTTCAAACAGTACAGAATCACCTGGCGAAAATGCATAAGCATCAATGTCATCAAGTGTGGCCCAGGGATTATTCCTGCTGCCATCTCCATCGGGGCTCCCATTCGTTGCTGAAACATAGTAATTTGATGATGTTTCCGAGCCAATAGTCCAGCTCTCCTCAGTAGCCTCCCCATTCATCTCTTCTATTACTACTTTTTCGATCAGGGGAAGGAGTCTGTCGGCCATGGCAGAGAATGTATCCAGGCCCTCAGGGAAATTTATACGTGTCCGATGGATATCATACGCTTCTGAAAAATCATTTTTGTTGAAATGCTCTCCGAGTCCATCAAATCCATACATAAAACCAAGCAAACCTCCCCAGGTTGCTGTTGGGTTGTCGGAGTCCTGACCTGAAAGCGTGCCTATCTGGACAGTCCTTTTAAAATCACCTTCACCAAAAAGCAGGCTTACGATGCTAAAACCAAAATTGCTTCCACAATCATAAAATTCAGTATAGGGATAATCATCAGCACCTCCCTCTATGTAATAATCATGGAAGGCATCCCGTACCAATTCCCAATCATCTTTATTGGTCGATTTTATATATTCATTTCTAACCCAATCATACATTTTAGCGATAAATGACGACTCTGGTATATATGTTCTTGCTGAATCTGCCAACCATAACACCTGGTCCCGACGGGACATTTCGCTATCCACAATGCTGGCAAGGGCATGCATGATTACATAGAATTGTGCAGCATACATGGAATGTGAGTAAGCAGTTGTTCTGATAGGCAGGTAAGATAGTTCAAGTGCCAGGGCGGGGTTCGTCGGGGCCAGTAATCCAAATATCTCTGTCGTCAGCTGCGCATCTATCATTTCCCAGTTCTCGTTGAAATAAGGCATCGATGTAAGTGGGGGAGTAAGCATCTTTTCCCGCATGAGATTAAATGCTGTTTCATTTGACACCCACAGGTAATTTTCCTCTTCCGCAGAAATATGTTCCAGCCACTGATTTCTGATTTGATCTCCCGAAAGCAGATAGGTGTTATATGTCTCCATTGCACTCTGATAGATGTATTCGATGTCTGTATCATCATCAGCACCCCATATCTCTTTGTCCAATACAAAGTCAATATATGCTCCAAGCCATTCATGGCCCTGGTTTGTATTCCAGTCCTCATCAGTAAAATAGGGTTTATCTTTTCGCAATCCTTCTGTTTTCAAACCTGTCCAGTTTGCAATGCAACTTCCTAACCAAAACCCCTTCAGTTTATCTCTGTATTCATCTTTATCAATAGTAAGCGGTTGCCCGTATAAAAAAGAGAGATTGGCCAATAGAATCAGTATCAATATATTTTTAATCTTTTTCATAAATCAAATATCAATGGTTTATTGATGTTGGGGATTTGTATCATTTGATCGGACTGACGAGCACATAGTTTTCCATAGTATGATAGAAATCTGCCATAATTTCTTCTTTATTAAAATTTTCCCAAATAGTAATTTCATGTGAATTATCAGGTCGTTCAATCCAGGCGCTGTTCATATATTGAGGACTTGGTATTTTGATTGGATTAGCCCACGATGAATTCTTTACAATAGCAACGGCTGCCATATCATACAAGGCCCTTGAAGGAGGATCTCCATCGTAGTCCTCAATATTCCTAAAGAGACTTATAGAATAGTCTCCGAAATTTGTGAATTCACTTCCGTGTCGGCCTGTAACAGGTTCAGAAATCTCTAGGCCTTTTCCAGGCATTATCTCTTCAATTTCAGATAGTAAAGCTTGTACCGCAGCGGTGCCACTAGGTTTATCATAGCGTACGGTAACAATTTCAAAATCTACCACAAAATCAAGAACATATTGCAAGGCTGAAATATCATTCTCTTGATTGTATTCCCCCGGCTCGGGATAATTTGAACCAAGCCATACTATTCTAACTTTTGGTGCAATTGATGGATCTTTGAGTAGTGCAAGTGCGATATTTGTGAGCTTACCAACTGGTAACAATACTAACTTTCTACTTGATTTTGCATGAGCTCTTTCAATGATGAAATTGACGGCATCCATTCCATCAAAATTGGCTTCATTTATGTGTTCTCTAATCTCCTCAAATGTTCCATTAGCTCCTTTGTAAATATCTATCGTATTATCCAGATCACATAATTTCACTACTCTTTCAGCTTCCTTAAGGTGCTGATCGACATCTCCTCCGTTTATAGTTCTGTTTACAGTTATTCCTTCAACATCAAAATAATGACCGTTAAAAAGCAAATAAGCAATGGCATGTTGATCGTCTAATTCATTATTTGCGTCGCTATCCAGAAGTACCCTGAATTTCTCAGATTCGCTATTACTGCATGATATTGATAGACTTAAAATAATAACTAAGATTCCCCAATTTGGGATTTTGATTTTTTGTTTTTTAAAATTCATTTCAGGTTTTATATTTATTATTTTGGATTAGTAGTGATGCGTTAACTTTTTAAATATTTCTGTAAATAACAGTATAACAATACAATATAAGCGTTCTTTGATTTTTTGATTTGATTTGATCTGTAGTTTTGCGCTTTCAAGCGCAATACTATGAATTCAGGCAAATATGTTTTTTCTCAGCTACTCCAATTCATTAATAGATACGAGTTTGAGAAGTGTATCGCCAGCTATGATGGTGATTATCGAACAAGAGGGCTTAACTGCTGGAACCTGTTTATCCAGCTATTCTTTGGTCAATTAACCTCCCGCAACTCGTTGCGGGATATTTGCACCTGCCTGAAAGCACACAAAAACAAGTTGTATCATCTTGGGATCAAGCAATATGTCAACCAATCGACTCTGTCTCGTGCAAATGAAAACAGAGACTGGAGGATATTCGCTGATTTTGGCACATACCTCATTCAATTGGTGAAACCGTTGTATGAGAACCAGCCAATTCCAAAAGTTGACATAGAAAATGACGTGTTTGCATTGGATTCTACTACAATCTCCCTGAGCCTAAAACTCTTCACCTGGGCAGAAGGTAAGTATTCCCGGGGTGCGGCCAAGATCCACACTGCACTGGATCTAAGAGGTAACATTCCAACCTTTATTCTGATAACCGATGGAAGGTATCATGACAGTAACGTGTTGGATGTAATGCCGATCCAGCCTGATGCGATCTATGTTATGGATAAAGCATATGTTGATTTTGCTGCGCTCAATAATATCCATAATACCGGGGCTTTCTTTATTACCAGGGCAAAGGTGTCGTTGGATTGCACTGTGGTTGAACAAAATTTCAATGTTGATCAAACTACAGGACTGAGAAGCGACAAAACCATTACTCTCAACGGTTATAAGTCCAAAAAGCTCTATCCGGAAAACCTCAGGCTTATTGAATACCATGACGATGAGAAGGACACGGATCTCACATTCTTGTCCAATAACTTTGAGGCTTCTGCCCTTGAAATCGCACGGTTATACAGAAATCGCTGGCAGATAGAGGTTTTCTTTTATGGAAAGCAAAAGATTATGCAAAGTACTGTACATATGAATTAAGATAAACTTATCGAGACCAACCATTAACATGCTTTAGCTTTACATAAACACTTTACATAAATAAGGGACATTCTGGGACATGTATCTTTTC
>JADHVS010000171.1 GCA_016783865.1 Bacteroidales bacterium | reverse complement strand
CTTTGATTTTGGAGATGGGTCGTGCTTCCCTGAAAAAAAGTCATTGTCGTGGGGACATGAAATCACCACCTATTATGGCCCGTGCGTGAACTTCAGGTCATACAATTATGTTCCCATCCAGTACCTTTCAGAGGATGTGAACTTCCCAAAGGATTCCCTGGTGACGATTTCCTTCAGAATCATCAATCCTGATCCTGATACACTACGCTTTACCCTGAATCCGGAGACATCTGTCAAACTCTGGTACACTATTCTCTCAAACGATTCCGGGTTGATTGGTGATCATGAGGGGATGGATATATCCTCTTTGGAAGTTCCCGGGAACGGAGTTCAGGATATCGATTTGAAGATAAGAACACCCGACAAAGCAGGAGACTATCATATCATTGCAGGGATACGCAGCGGGTGGCTGCCAACAGGAAAGAACATGTACTTTCGAACCCTGAAAGTAAGATGATCAAAACCATCGACATCTATATCATCAAGAAGTTCCTCGGGACATTTTTCTTTACACTGCTCCTGCTGGTCTTCATTGTGATCGTTTTTGACATTTCAGAGAAGATCGATGACTTCCTGAAAAATGATGCACCGCTTAGTGCGATCATCTTCGACTATTACGTTAATTTCATTCCCTATTTTATAAACCTTTTCAGTTATCTTCTGACCTTTATCGCGGTCATCTTTTTTACCTCCCGGATGGCCTCCCGCAGCGAGATCATTGCTATTCTCAGCAGTGGGATCAGTTTCTGGAGGATGCTGGTTCCGTTTCTTGTTTCCGCCTTGATACTTGGATTTATCTCCTTTTTGCTGGCCAATTTCATCATTCCCTACACCAACCAGACGATGTTCGAATTCGAGAAAAAATATTTCAGGGATCCGCAGAAATACAGCGATATGAATGTCCATAAACAGATCAGTCCGGGAAACTTCATCTACATGGAGAACTTCAACTTTCGGAACAACACCGGCTGGAAATTTTCGCTGGAAGAGTTTGAAGGGACAACGCTGAAATTCAAGCTCAAAGGTGAAAAAATCTCCTTCGATACTATTACCGGAATGTGGACCATTGAAACCTACTATACAAGGAAGATCAATGGGTTGGATGAATTGATCACCAAAGGGATACGAATGGATACGCTACTGCCTATCAAACCTGGAGATTTCGTGGAGGATGTCGAGGAGATCAAGGTGTTGGGATACCTGAAACTCAGGGAGATGATCGGGAAGAAACTCCTTCGCGGGGATCCCGATGTGATCCACTACCAGGTCAAGCAATACGAACGCATTGCTCACCCCTTTGCCACCATCATCCTCACTCTGATCGGGGTGGCGGTATCCAGCAGAAAAGTAAGCGGAGGGATTGGTTATCACCTCGGGCTTGGCCTTGCACTCACCTTCCTGTACATACTCTTCATGCAGATATCAGCGGTGTT
Source organism: Bacteroidales bacterium (assembly GCA_016783865.1). The sequence goes on along the minus strand of JADHVS010000171.1, from coordinate 7,922 downwards.
CGGGATCTTTGGGAACCTGCCCCCATTGCTGGCTGTCTGGTTGCCAAATATTTCCTTCGCTGTCGTTGCTGCTTTTCTCCTCTGGAAAACGCCAAGATAAATGATGCTGGATGACTGGATAACTGGATAACTGGATTTTTAGCAGTAGAAGACCTTCAGCGAAGGATCAAATTGCAGGCTGAGGACTGAGGACTGCGGACTAAAAATGCCGTACACCGCCGCCCCACTGCCACTCATGGAAGCATAGATTGCTCCCTGCCTGTACAACTCCTCTTTCATCTCACGGATAACAGGGTGTTTTTTCATGACCGGCTCTTCAAAGTCGTTAATGAGAATCTCTTTCCACCTCTCCACCGGCAAACGGATTGCCTCTTTCAGAGAGCGCTCCGGTTTCCGCGGTGTGATCATAGCATAGGCCTCCTGTGTACTGACAGGAACCGGAGGAATCACAACCACAATCTGATAACCGGAGAGGTCCAGGTCGACCGGCTCAAACTGATCACCTCTTCCGGCAGCAAGGACAGGCACGTTTTCGATGAAAAAGGCACAATCACTTCCCAGTTGCCTGGCAACCTCCTGCATTTGCGAAACTGTCCATCCAAGTTTCCATAAATCATTGAGAAGTTTAATGGTATGCGCTCCATCGGAAGAGCCGCCACCGAGTCCTGCTCCCATGGGGATCAACTTATGCAGGTGGATGCGGATGCCTGCAGTTACCCCTCCCCCAACCCCTCCCCATAAAGGGAGGGGAGCATCCGGCATCCGGCATCCGGCATCAGACATCAGGTTAACCGCTTTCATCACAAGATTGGAACCAGCATCCCCTGGAATTGGCAGGCCTGAGGAGGTGAATTCTATATCTTCCTGATCTGCCTGGATAATCTCCAGCACATCACACAGAGGTATGGGGTAAAAGAGGGTTTCGATGTTATGGAAGCCATCCGGTCGTTTTTTAACCACGTGGAGGCCGAGGTTTATTTTGGCGTTGGGAAACAGAAGCATTCCGTCATAATCAGGTTTCTGTCATTGCGAGCCCAAGCCGCGAGCGAAGCGACGCGGGAGCGAAGTAACAAAATTACGAATTTTATATAACCTTTACCATGTTGCTGCAAGAAAGTGACGCATGAAATAATTGTCACAAAGTGAAATTTTTTTGAGCATATGTTCATAATTATTCTTATCTTTGTGCCGTTATGTCCCGTCCAAAGCGTAAACGATTCATCTCACAGCCCCCTATCATGGAGGGATTCAGGCCCTTTGGAGTGCCGGCACACAACCTGGAGCCAATCATCCTTCTTTTCGAGGAATTTGAAGCGTTCAGGCAGGTGGATTACCTGGGTAAAACCCATGCGGAGGCCTCGGAGGAGATGGGAATATCCCGCCCGACGCTTACCCGGATTTACGACCAGGCCCGGCGAACCATTGCCGAAGCATTTGTTCTGGGAAAGGCCGTCATCATCGAAGGCGGAGATTTCATGACGCATGACTTCTGGTACCGTTGTAAAAATTGTTCCCAGTTGATCATCTCCTACCGAAGAGCTTCTCAGTGCTCATCCTGTCATTCCCCTGATCTGAGACATTTAACCAGCCAATCAACCAAACTTAAAAATATGAGTCAACAAGAAACAACGGGACATTGTGTTTGTCCACACTGCGATACCCGGATCATCCATAAGCCCGGACATCCATGCAGGCAGGAGGTTTGTCCTGCCTGTGGGAAAAAAATGGTCAGGGAAGGCAGTTATCATCATCAATTAATTCAAAACAAGAAAGGAGCAAAAAATCATGAAGATCGCCATACCAAGTAATGATAAGATTACTTTATCACCACATTTCGGACGTACACAGGGGTTTATTATTTTCCAGATCTCTGAAGGGAAGATCTTATCTACAGAATACCGGCCCAACTCCTTTACCCATCACGTAACCGGCCAGCAAAACCAATATGGCCCACATCCGGGTCATGGTCATGATGGTCATCACGATCACCAGGGGCTTCATGGGCATCATTCTCACAGTCGAATCCTTGATGCCCTGGTGGATTGTGACGCGGTGATTGCCGGAGGCATGGGAACCCGTTTACAGGAGGATCTGACAAGGGCGGGGAAAAAGATCATAATCACAAGCCAAACCGATGCCCGTCAGGCTGTTGAACTGTACCTCAAAGATGCACTGGTAAGTGATAAAGATGCCTGCTGCCATTAATCGTTAGCGCATTCCATGAACTTGCTCAAGGCATTGAAGGAGGACATCCGGATGCAGGAAGGGCTTACAGGCTGCATCAACTGTGGCACCTGCACCGCTATTTGTCCGGCTGCCAACTTTTACGAGTACGATCCCCGTATCATCACCGAGACTGTCCAGCGCGGTATTGAAGCAGAAATTGAAGAGCTGCTCTCTACCGATACCATCTGGTATTGCGGAGAGTGCCTCTCCTGCCGAACCCGGTGTCCCCGCGGGAATACGCCGGGGTATATCGTACAGTCGCTGCGCAACCTGTCCCAGGAGCTTGGGTACTTCACCCGGTCAGCAAGAGGCCGCCAGCAACTTGAGGTCAAACGGATTCTTGGGAAGAACATGCTTCAATACGGATACTGTGTTTACCTTGATGAGATTGACCTGGATAATCACCCGGAACAGGGCCCTGTGTGGGCCTGGTACCGTAACCATGCCTCCAGCATCCTGAAACGACTGGGGGCGAAATACCATGAAGAAGAGGCAGGCACCCTAAGAACCATCGGAGAAGAGGATATGAAAGAGCTGCGAAAGATCTTTGAGGAGACCGGTGCAATAAACAGGTTTGAAAAACTGGAGAGGTTTATGGAAGAAGCGCCAGAAGTGAGGAGTCATCCCTCATGAAACCTGAAAAAAAACGGCAACAATGGCGTGATTACCAGAAGGAGATCGCAGAGAATCACTATTATTATGCCCGGAGTTGCATCCGGCAGAATTTCTTTCCCGGTTCTGAGATTGCTTTTATCCGGATCCTCAGGGAATTTCTGGAGAAAGAGATCTTTGACGATCCCCGTCAAACCACCTGCACCGGCATTGCCTACCATTCGGCGTTGATCCCTTTCGAAACAACCCGTGCCGTGGTGGCCCGGCAATTCTCTCTGATGAACGATGCCGGATACCACAATTTCGTCCCTTCGTGTGTCACCTCTTTCGGCATCTATTCAGAAGTAATTGAAACCTGGCTTCATTTTCCGGAAGCCCTGGAGCAATCGCAACAACAGTTAAAGAAAGCTACCGGCAGGGAATTCAGCTTACCGGACAATGTGGCACATACAAGCGATATCATTTACAAATTCAAGGATGAGATTGCGGCGATGGCCCGGTACAGGTTGATCAACGTCCACACAGGTGAACCTCTTCGTGTGGTTGAACACATCGGTTGTCATTATGCCAAAATATTCCCCGGGAAAGGTGTCGGAGGGGCAGAATTTCCCTGCGTACTGTCCGGAATGATCGAAACCTGGGGAGGCAGCGTGGTGGACTATCCTGAACGGAGACATTGCTGCGGATTTGGGTTCAGGAACTATATCATTAAGGAAAACCGTGGATATTCCTTATCCAATTCCAAAAAGAAATTCGACTCGATGGAGCCCTATCACCCCGATTTTATTGTGGCCAACTGTCCGGGTTGCACCTATTTTCTCGATCGCTGGCAATACGTGATCGCTGAAATGGAAGGAAAAACTTACGGTGAGAACGGATTCGGCATCCCGGTATTGACCTACGAAGAGATGGCGGGCCTGGTGCTTGGCATGGACCCATGGGAACTCGGTATGCAATTGCACCAAATATCGGTTGATCCCTTGCTGGATAAGATCGGGGTCCTTTATGATCCGAAAAAGAAATACCTTGGAGCCAACGGAGAGGATATTGGTAAACCGCAGGCTCCAGAACACCTGAAAGTGAATTGAGTCACCAGTCAATCTCCTCTTTCTCCATCTGCTTCAGCAATGCATTGACCTGGGAAAAGTGACGGCATCCGAAGAATCCCCGGGAAGCAGATAATGGGGAGGGATGAGAGGCGGTCAGGATGAAGTGTTTCGACAGATCGATCAACTCTTTCTTGGCCATGGCAAAACTCCCCCACAGCAGGAATATCAGGCCCTCCCGTTTTTCTGAAAGTGCGCGTATAGCGGCATCGGTAAACTGTTCCCACCCTTTTCCCTGATGAGAACCTGCCTGGTTCTCCCGTACGGTCAGCGTTGCATTCAGCAGAAGGATTCCCTGATCGGCCCATCGCGTCAGGTTGCCATGTGACGGAGGGGCAATGCCAAGGTCGTTTTGTATCTCTTTCAGGATGTTGACCAGCGAAGGAGGTTTCGCTATGCCTTCCGGTACCGAGAAACAGAGTCCATGAGCCTGTCCGTATCCATGATAAGGATCCTGACCCAGCAATATGACCTTCACCTGGTCGAATGGTGTATGGTTGAATGCGTTGAAAATCAAAGAGCCGGGAGGAAAAATCCGGAATCGCTTTTTCTCCTCAATCAGGAACTCTTTCAATGCTACAAAATAGGGTTGATTGAATTCAGCACTGAGTACCGCTTTCCAGCTCTCCTCTATGAGGGGATTGATTTTTTCCATGCCTTAATTATAAACGAATGGCAGTTAATAACTTTACGCAATAACTATTGAAAAAAGTTGTTGGTAATTTAGAATTGCGTAATTTTGCATCTAAATCTCTTCCTATGAGTCCATCCATCAAAAATATGAAAAAAGTCATCATCATGGTGTTGACGATCATAGTGATTGGCATGATTGTCTCTTCATGCACCACAGGCCAGCGATGTGCTGCATACGGTGAACGAAGCCGGTACCAGGTGGAACGACATTAACGGATTATCTATTTATTCTAAAAAGTAGGGGCAATTCATGAATTGCCCCTACTTTTATTTTTACCTTTGTATAGCTGCAACTTTCTTTATCCATGAAACGATATAGGGCATCTCTCGCACTGATCCTGATTCCCCTTTTCCTTCTCCTGGGGCATCGTTCCATTGCCCAGTATCAGCCTGAACCTGATTCGTTGCCCGACAATGTCCTGCTGGAGAAACAGTGGGCGCTGGGAGCCCTGATTCATACTAACGGATGGGGGCTGAAGTTTCGTTACGGGAAAAACCGAACGGCTCTGAGGCTCTGGATGTGGGAAGCGGAGTATTCCACCTATAAATCAGCCAAGGAGATCCGCGTATTGAATCCCTATTACACCGATTCAAAAAGCTATATTTACGGAAAAGTGAATTCAGTTTCATTCCTTCGGGCAGGTACCGGCCTGCAATACATCCTGAACCGCAAACCCTATTGGGGTGGCGTTCAGCTAAGTATCCTATGGATGGGGGGGGTGTCGATAGGACTGGCGAAACCGATGTACCTCTACATCATCTACCCCATCGGCCAGTATGAGTACGAAATTAAGGAGGAGCGGTATGATCCTGAAAATCACTTTGCCGAGGATATCTACGGACGGGGATCATTGCTTGCCGGTGTCCTGGAACTGAATTTTCATCCCGGCATCTATGCAAGAAGCGGACTGGAGTTCGAATTCGGCAATAAAAACAGGCGACCCAAAGCCCTTGAAGTGGGCGCCTGCCTCGACTTCTCCCCCATCGGCATCCCGATCATGGCCTACAATCCGAAGCAGAACCTGTTTCTGACGCTGTATTTGAGTTTTACGTTTGGGAAAAGGTATAACTAAGAGTCCGCAGACTGCAGACTGACTAGTTAATCACGAACTTCACCCTCCCCACCACCTCATTCATAAATACCACCCTTGCCACGTACATCCCCTCCGGCCAAGTGGATATATCAAGCTCAATACTCTTCTCTTGTTGTGGAATCACTTCGTTATATACCAACCGCCCGAATAGATCAAAAACCTCCAATTGCACCTCTTTCCATTGATGGTAAACCGTGGTAGCTGTAATCCCAAAACCTCTTGTCCGCTTGATAAGATACTTCGGCAGTTCAAAAGTAATCCGGTTTTTTGCCGGGTTCGGATAAACGTGTAACTTTGTGGTCTCCGGATTTCGCAGGGCTTCATCAACACCCACAATTACTTCTTCGCAATCAGCTAATGGGATTGTGTCCGAAACGATTGGATATGGACAAAGACTGTCATATGTAAATGGAGTGTTGTAAATGCTGTCGTATTCAAGATCAGAGTTTAATTTAAATAAATAGCAATACTGCCAACTTAAAATTGTGTTCCCGACTAGTATTACTTTGTTATCAAACGTAACATCTGACCCTTCAAAGACTATGTTCTCATTAGGAATAAGTGTTTTTGTTTTCATTATAACACCAGTAGTATCAAATTTCGCTACTGCAACTGTATCCCCGCCGTTATAATCCTGAAAATCCGCACCGATTACCAATGTTGAATCCCTGAAGCCAGTTTATTGTTGTTGCAAGACCGGTACTTCTTAAATCCGAGAATTCACTAGGGTAACCATCTGATGAGGTAATGAATAATGATGGCATATCCAGTGTGGGAGGCGCTGTTCCGACCCGTCTTCCTGCAGTGTAAAATTTATGCTTTGTGTCTTCAACCGTTTGATGACCCTCGCTGACCATACCATTATTCATTCCCCAGGGTAATTCAAATAAAGCCTCTCCATCAAGATTTACTTTAACCAGGAATACTTTTAATAAAGATGTACCTGGCGTCAATGAATCTGGTGTATAGGCATGACCGGTAATAAGGAAACAGCTATCAGTTGTTTCTAAAAGTCTTTGCCCATGAGGACTCCAGAAAACACTCTGATCAGTAACATACTCTTTTGTCCAAATAATTTCACCAATTGAATCTAAGCGGAAAAGCCATACTTCCGGCCCTGAGAACCAATTGTGAATTAAAATCATATATCCACCTCCAGGAATAGTAACAATAGCTTTCCCACCAGAATTCCAATAAGGGGAATTATATATTTTACACCATTCCTTTTCCCCGCAAGCATTTATCTTAATAATAAATGGATCTGTAGAGCTCTGATTAATATTATTTGAGCTACCTAAACATACTATACCCCCATCGGATGTTAAACACGAACTTGAATAACCGTTAGTTTTTCCAATTGTTCCATAGCGTTTTGACCATCTTTCATACCCGTTTATATCTGTTTTCATTATCCACCCGAAAATATTATTTCCATCCCATTGTTTACCTGTTATTATATACCCTTTATCATAATGTTCAAGAACATCCTGTGCATGAATATCGGTATAACCCTCATAAATTCTTATCCAGTTTTGACACTTTAAATGGGATGTAATCAAAAACAAAATGCAAACAAAAAACAATAATTTTTTACTCATAACTCAGAAATAAAAAAGTTTCAATTGATTTTAATTACCCGGAAGATCGCTTTATTAATCCCATTAACTTGCAGTTGAATTAAATAGCTCCCTGGAGGATAGGCAGTTAATGGAATTATAACTTGGTTTGAAGTTCTTTGTAAAGAATAGGTTGACAAAGTTACCCCAGAGGAATTGATTAAATTGCATATGGGTTTTTCAGACGGATTTTCCTTCCATATTATCAGCGCAATGAATGAATGAATGCTTTCATGGCGTATTGATTTGGAACAGCATAAAGATACTGCTAATTTATTGGATCTCAAAGAAAAACCCGGAAATATTTATGGACATAACAGGTGAGACAGATGAGACAGGTAGGACAAATAAGACATGCGGACTGAGGACTGCAGACTGCAGACTATAAAATGTACTCTATTTCCCCATGCGCATAAACCACTATTGGCTTTCCGGTATGTTCCACCAGCAGCCTGCCGAATTCATCCACGCCATGAATGATTCCCTGGGTCTGTTGGCCATCAACAACATACTGTCTCTCCTCCTTGTAACCCAGTAATACGCTACAAAAATCGGCTTCCAATCGTTCTGTTTTG
>JADHVS010000170.1 GCA_016783865.1 Bacteroidales bacterium | reverse complement strand
GACAAGCAAATGGTTCTTAAAGCATTCGCTGACAAGCAAATGGTTCTTAAAGCATTCGCTGACAAGCAAATGGTTCTTAAAGCATTCGCTGACAAGCAAATGGTTCTTAAAGCATTCGCTGACAAGCAAATGGTTCGCATTCGCGAGGAGCTTCAATTCTTCTAAATAGCGAAAAAAGTAGCCGCAGAGGTAGTTGGAAGGTACTCTGCGGCTGGATTATTTACTCAATGACTACCTTTCCACGGAATGTTTCAAGACCACGGATTTCGACAAAATAGTATCCTGCTTTAAGATTATCCCTGCTCAGGATAATCTCTTCTCCGGTAATTTTGCCCTGATTGCGGACCAGTTTGCCTGATATATCTCTGACGAGCAGGGTATACTCTGAGTGTTCAGGATTGGGGAATCGCAGTGTAGTATGATCTGAGAATGGATTAGGAAATACAACTATACTGCTTTCGGTCTTTGCATCCTCAATGGAGGTGACCTGTAAGCGGTTATCATCCTGGTTCGAGAGGGAGTGACTGTATGGGCCGGAACCGGCTTTTTTCCCGCCAGTCGGGTTGCAGGGGGCAGGGCTTTCCACCATGATCCGGTAATAATAATCCTGCCCTGGTTCTGCATTAAGGTCGGTCCATGAGAACAAGCTGCTTGAAATGGATTTAACAAGGCCCATTGTTGTCCCGGTGATACCCCTGTAAATGAACATTGTCCCATAGTCGAAACCATAATAATGGTCCCATTCACACTGAATGGTCTGGTCTTCCGGCTTGATACTTGTCAACAGGTGTATCGTTTTATGGGGACGCGACAGGTTCAGGTCTGACTCATTCCCGTTGGCATCCATTGCCGTGATCCTGTAAATGTATGCCTGTTCCCGCGGATCAGCAGTGGAATCGGTAAATTCACTCAAATCATCGGCAGGGACATTTCCAATGAGATCATATTCTCCTGCTACAACACTTTCCCGGTAAATATTATAGGATTCAATGGGTGCGGTTGATTTCTTTTCCCAGATAACCAGGTTTTTACCGGTGGTGGAATCTACCGTTACCATGCATAACTGAGGTGCCAGATAAAGCTGGACCGAGTCTGTTGATACTTCACCGCATACATTTGCTATGATGCAATGAAACACGCCTTCGCTACCTGCACTGGTATTATTGATCCAGAGATCCGGATATTTCTTAAGCGGGAGTAAATCTCCATCCTTAAACCACTGATAATGGATGGGTGGTGTACCTGTGGCTGCAGTACTTAATATCGTTCTTTTTTCTTCAACACCCCAGGTGGTCTGAGGTTGAAGGGTGATTTCCGGAGCAGCACTGGCAACCATGTAGACAGGTATGCTGGCTATTGTGCCAAAAGCATTGGAAACCATGCACTGGTAATTTCCGGCGTCCTCCGCGGAAACGGGATTAATCATATATGTGCTGTTTGTTGCACCGGGGATATCTTCTTCATCTTTTTGCCATTGGAAAAAAGACTCAAATTCTGTTTTTACAATAAATGAAACCGAATCATTGCTGCAGGTAACCTGGTTAAAAGGTTGTTTGGTGATAACCGGCAAACCATACTGGCTTTCATAAGCACCAACGTCGACAATATCGGCGAAAATCCTTGGGTTTCCAACGAAATCTAAATTTACCGCAATGCCTGCTAATCCATCCAATGTCCCGGCATTTATGCATGGTGAGATGGATTTCAGGTTCCAGTTTGCAATTGTTCCGTCATAAATATTGCCCGGTCCGTCGGATGGACTGATAAATTCCGGCAAGGAATCAATCATATTGGTAAAGGTGCCGGGTAATTTCTGGCCTGTAAAGATCCCTATTTCACCGGGACCGCCTTCGATGTTAGAGTTACTGAATTCAAGGGATACCTGGACCGAGTATAATCCATACTGCTTCCCGTAGCTTGCACAGTCATTCCCATAGAGGATATCATTGTATGATCTGTGGTTTGTAAAAGCATTATAGGTACCTCCACCTGTTTGCGCATAGTTATTGCAGACAGTATTATTTGAGGTGAGGGCATCATCAATATAAAGCAAATATATCCCGCCACCTGCACCATTAGCTGAGTTATTGATAATCAAATTATTAATTAGCTGGCAGTTTTTCTCCTGGAGGCACATTCCTCCTCCAAAGTTACCTGAATAGTTATTACTTAATAAGTTACCTGAAATGATACCCGGGGTTTGCCTGAGATATATTGCACCTCCCCTGTTCAGGGCATTATTATTGGTAAAAATGTTTTGGTCAATGATGGCTTTAGAGGAGTACAGGTTAATGGCTCCTCCCCGCCATGTGGAAAAGTTATTTTCAAAGGTATTGTGCCTGAGGGTAATCTCAACCTCCCTTTCTGTAAATATGGCTCCACCACCCTGACCACCGGCCACATTATTATAAAACTGGCAATTCAGTATAACCATATCGCTTCTGTTCAGGTAGATAGCACCTCCTCCAGATTGGGCAGAATTATTTTCAAACACACAATCAGAAACCGTGACTTTTGAGTAATATTTTAATGATAAGGCCCCTCCCCAGGGATCAGGTTCAATGGCTTTGGCAAGGCTGAAGTGACAAAACCTGAAAACTGAGGAATCATTATCGGCCATATCATTATTCATTCCGTCATAACTGTTATCGAAAGTGATGCCACCCCAGCCACCATCTGAAATTGAAGGGTCATGAAAACCGATTGTGTCTGCCACTGTGAAGGTGATCATTTTATCCTGGTTGCCTCTGGCAATAAGGGTTCCATTTACCTGGATCTTGAAAGGAACCTGAAATTCAACGTATGTTCCTGGTAATATGGTAAGTGTTACATCATCATTAACGGTGATGTCACCATCAACTCTTACTGTATCTGCGATCCAGGTAGTGTCTGCCTTAATAGTATCATGAAAGTACATCACGGGTACATGAAGCTCATATGCACCAATATCTATGATATTATGCTCTATTCTTTTATTTCCCATAAGGTCGTTTTTCGGGACTGGAATATCCCCCAGGTCTTGCAATCCTGCATTTACACATGGCGAAACACCTGTAACACTCCAATCAGTATTGACAAGACCATCATAGTCCTTCCCATTGCCAAGCGATTTTGAGATAAAACCAGGATCATCCTCAATGAGGGAGGTAAAATGGTAGGTTCCAACACCCGCGATAATGGTTGCCCCGCCCTGGATTATGCTGCTGTTCGCCTCGAGAATGGCAAACTTGTCCTGGAGATGTATTTCGCCGTTCTCCCAGAAAATATTGTTAATAAATTCCATCCTGGTATTTGTCAGGTTCATGCCCCCGCCATAAACGGATACATTTCTGGCGATGGTGTTATTGATAACATTTGCCTCTGAATCCCAGCCATAAAGGCTTCCGCCAGCATCGGTACCGGTGTTGTTTACGATCAGATTATTGATAATATCCGGTTGACTGTTGATGAAGTAAATACCTCCTCCCTCAATTGCATAATTATTGGATACCAGGTTGCTCCTGATCCTGGGAGAGGAGGTTTGTTCCATATAGATCCCACCTCCAATGCTTCTGAGATCAGGAAGCTGATCATATCCGGTATTGTATGCGATAGTATTGTTTTCTACGATCCCGAATGAATTACTCAGAAAGATCCCGGCGCCATAAATAGCCTGGTTGTGTTGAATGATATTGTTGCTGATCAACGGATTCATTCCCCATATACCAATACCGCCACCATGTCCGGAAGCCGGATCCATGGAGGTTGTCCTGTTGTAAGTAATGGTATTTCCTTTGATTACCGGGGCTGATTGGCTGGAAAAGATACCCCCGCCCTGTTCTACTGCTACATTATGATGAATATAATTATCCAGGATGGCAAAGTCACTGCTGGAATAGAGCCTGATTGCCCCTCCACTGGAAAATGTATAGTTATTTCGTATTTCACAATTTGAAATGACCAGCCTGGAGAACTGGCCAACTTCAATGGCAGACCAAACCAGTTCAGCTGTCGGGATGGCTTTGGTAAATTCTATCCGGCAGTGCGACAACCTTGATGTATCGTTGTCATCCATTGCACCATTCGCACCTCCATATCCCATGCCATTATAAAAAATCATTCCGTTCCAACTGCCATCTGTGGATTCAAAATCGCTAAATCCGGTGGTATCGGCAGCGGTAAAAACAATGGTATCGGATTCTGTTCCCACAGCGTTAATAGTTCCCAGGATAACCATATGGTGGGGGCCCTGAAACTCAACGCGGGTACCCGGATTAATGGTTAGGGTAACGTCGTCAACGATAACAATGTTGTCTGTAACTTTAACTGTATCGGCAGACCAGATCTCGTTCGACCAGATGGTGTCACTTTTTTCTACAGGCTGGGCATTGACTGTCAGGGAAACAATCCATGAAATCATTATAAATCCAAGGAAGCGGTAGATGTTTTTCATGATAATGAGATTTAGTTTTAGTTGTTCATTTTTGGCTTATTAAGCGGGTGATAAATTACAAAAACAACCGCTGCAATTCAAATTTTTGTGATGAACTGCAGAGTTGAGGGATGAACTGCAAGAGTGTGGTGATATTCGTGAATCGTGAATCGTGAATCAGAAGAAGGGACGAGTGAAGAGTGACGTGTGAAACGAAGAACGAATTTCGGTGATCGGTGATCAGTGATCGGTGAACCGGAATACTAAGAATAAGGGAACGCTGAACTCAAGACTCCCAGTGTATAATTAATTTCTTTAATCCACGTTATCTATATGTTTTACTAATTTTGGCGGGATTATTTTTCATGCGTAAATTCTTTCCATATCTGTTTATTGTTGCCCTGATTGCAGGTTTCCTGGCCTGTGAGCGATATGAACTGCTGAAGGATCCGGATGTTGAAATCCGCTTTTCAACTGATACGATATTTTTTGATACTATCTTCACGACTTTTGGATCAACAACCAAACAGGTGAGGGTGCATAATCCCTACGACCAGCCAGTTGAAATATCGTACATCCGGCTGGCAGGTGGGGATAATTCTGTGTTTCGTCTGAATATAGACGGTTACCAGAGCAATGAGGTGAATAACATCGAGATCCCCCCAAAAGATTCTATCTACATTTTTGTTGAGGTGACCATCGATCCGAATAATGTTGATTCCATCCTGCTTATCAAGGATTCGATCATCTTTAATACCAACGGGAATATTCAGGACGTTAATCTCATGGCCTGGGGCCAGGATGTTCATCTGATTGACGGAGAAGAATTACCGACACAAACCTGGATCAATGATAAACCCTATTTGATCATTAATTCAATGATGGTGGATACAAGTGAGACGCTTACCATTGAAGAAGGGGTAAGGTTACATTTCCACAAGAATTCCAGGTTGTTTGTCGCAGGGACCATCATTGTAAACGGAACCTTCGAAAATCCGGTGATCTTCGAAGGTGACCGGCTCGAGCAGTTATATGAAGATATCCCGGGCCAGTGGGATGGGATATGGCTACTGCCCGGAAGCCGTGATAACAGGTTCAATTATGCTATTATTAAAAACGCTGTGATAGGAATTGAATCAGATACCCTTTCTAATTTCCTGAATCCAAACCTGAAACTCTCCAATACTGTTATAAAAAATATGTCGGCTGTTGGAATCCTGGGACTGGGCACAACCATTCATGCCAGTAATTGCGAGATCAGTGAATGCGGACAATTTGCCATCGCCCTGTGGATTGGCGGGAATTACGAGTTCTACCATTGCACCATTGCCAATTACTGGGGAATTTTCACCACCCGGAGCACCCCGGCGGTCGTGTTGAATAACTATTATGAGGATATCAATGGGAATATCCAGGTCAGGCCGATTGAAAAAGCGATTTTTGGGAATTGCATCATATATGGCAGCCGTGAAAGCGAATTTGAGATAGACCAGTATCCCGGATCGGAATTAAGTTTCAAGCTTTCCCATACCATTTCAAAAATAGATGTTGAAGAATTTGACCTCAATGACGAAGACAGATTTGTGAACTACTACAATTTTGAAGATCCCAAATTCATCTCTGTCCGGGATCAGAACTACCAGCTCGACACACTCTCTCCTGCCAAGGATAAGGGATCACTAAATTTTGCCTTTCCATTCCCGGTCGACCTGAACGGTGAAAACAGGCTTTCAGATGAAGGGCCAGACATCGGGGCGTACGAGCGCATTGAAGCAGATACCATCGCTCAATAATAAATTTACTATTCTGGTGCCGATATTCCTGTCATTTTTGGATTAAGAAGCAAAGAATGGTTGCAGGTTGCAGGTTGCAGGTTGCAGGTTTGAAATCCTATAGCTTTGATCATTATTCGATTATTATTGGCTTCAATATTGTTAGCTGCTTCGAAAAATTCATTTCCTCAGGATATCGATAGGGCTTTTAGTGTATTGTTTTACAACGTGGAGAACCTGTTTGATTCGTTTGATGATTTGCTGACGGAGGATGATGAGTTTACTCCATGGGGCATCCGGGGCTGGACTTATGACAGGTTTGTACACAAATTGAACCGGTTGTATAAAGTGCTGGCGGTTTCGGGTGGATGGGATCCTCCGGATATAATCGCCCTGGCTGAGGTCGAGCACAGATGGATTGTTGAGAAACTGGTTAAAGATACACCGCTATCGAAATATGAATACCGGATTGTGCATAAAGAATCACCTGACAGACGGGGGATTGATCTGGCAATACTTTACCGGGATGAGGCATTCACCCTCCTCAAAGACACATTCATAACTGTAAAATTAAACGATAATCCCCCGGGATTTACCCGGGATATTGTACACCTGCAGGGAGTAACCAGGGACTTCGACACCCTCCACATTCTGGTTAACCACTGGCCATCGAGATACCAGGGACAAATAAACTCCGAGTGGAAAAGAATTAAAGCAGCTGGCATTTTGCGGCACAGAGTAGATGAAATCATGTCAGAAGGGCAGGGGTGTGGTGTTATTATTACCGGAGATTTTAATGATGAACCAGATGATATCAGTCTTGCGACTCATCTCGGAGCCAGGATAGCATGGGCGGACACATCAAGCCAGGATCTTTATAACTTGTCAGTTCCACCGGTAAAATACGGAAATGGTACACATAAATTCCAGGGCAGGTGGTATATGTTTGATCAGTTTATTGTTTCAGGTAAAATCCTGAATTCGACCCGTTCCAGTTCTATGAAAATCCTGGATTTCGATTTTTTACTTGAAGAGGATGAGGGATATATTGGTGTGAAACCATTCAGGACTTACTATGGATACAAATATCAGGGTGGCTTTAGTGATCACCTGCCGGTGTTGCTGGAACTTAATTTTTGTCATCCTGAACCCGGATCTGGTTCCAGCCCGATCTCCTTTGCCTTCTCCAGCATGAACCGGTAAGCCGCTTCGTAATCATTGGGTATTTCACCATCAATAATTGCATCTTTAATGGCATCCTTGATAATACCGATCGGTTTGGATGGAGGTAATTGAAATATCCTCATAATATCTTCACCAGTTATAGGTGGCTGAAAGTTCCGGATCGAATCTTTTTCTTCCAGCTCAATCATTTTTTGCCTGACCAGCATAAAGTTGTTCAGATGACGCGTTACCGTTTTTTCATTCTTTGAAGTTATATCTGCTTCACACAGCATCATCAGATCTTCGAGGTCATCACCCGCATCGTAGATCAAACGCCTTATAGCCGAATCGGTCACCACATCCTGCGACAAAACAATCGGCCTCAGGTGCAGCATAACCAATTTCTGGACATACTTCATTTTCTCGTTGAGCGGAAGCCTGAGCGACCGGAAAAGTCCGGGGATCATTTTGGCCCCGATAAATTCATGTGCATGAAAGGTCCAGCCAATTTCAGGCTCATACCTTTTGGTTTTTGGTTTGGCGATATCATGAAGAAGTGCAGCCCATCGTAACCAGAGGTTATCAGATTTTTTACTCAGATTATCCAGCACCTTAATTGTATGGTAAAAATTGTCTTTGTGACGGATCCCATCTACCTCATCCACACCTTTCAAAGCTTGTACTGCCGGGAACATGACAGCCAGCAGTCCCGATTTCTCGAGTAAATTAAATCCGACAGATGGCTTGTCGGCCATCATGATCTTATTCAGTTCATCGGAGATCCGTTCTGCCGAGACAATTTTAATGCGTTCTTTATTGCGGCCGAGTGCCTGGAAGGTTTCCGGGTGGATCTCAAATCCAAGCTGACATGCAAACCGGATAGCCCTGATCATCCTTAAGGGATCATCAGAGAAGGTAATATCAGGATCAAGTGGTGTTCTTATGATTTTGTTTTCAAGATCATCCATTCCGCTAAAAGGATCCACCAGAACACCATACTGGTCGCCAAATAATCCAATCGCCATGGCATTGATAGTAAAATCCCTGCGCATCTGGTCATCTTCAAGTGTTCCATCCTCAACAACAGGCTTCCTTGAATCACGGTGGTAAGATTCCTTTCGTGCCCCCACAAATTCAATGTCAGTATCACCATATTTCAACATGGCAGTACCATAATTCTTATATACAGTCAAAGGTGTTTCCTTACCGATAGCATCAGCCACCTTTCCGGCCAGTTCAATACCACTTCCCACAACTACAATATCAATGTCGGTATCCCGGCGGCCCCGCTCCAGTATGCAATCCCTCACAAAACCCCCGACAACATATATTTCCAGTCCCTCGACTGAAGCTATGTGATTGATTACCTTAAAAATTTTATTATTCAGACATTTCTTCATATGTAGATATGACAATTTGTTCTGATTCATGACAAAATTACAAAAAAAGGTGAGTCGTGAGTCGTGAATCGTGAATCGGGGGTGTGGGGGTGGGTGTGGTATGGAATTTGACAATAACTGTGAAAATTGTACTTTTGTACATATTTATATGATTAAATATTAAAGCAGAACAGAATGACTGAACATTTAACAATTGACACATTTAAGGAAAAGGTCTTTAATTTCGAGCAAAACAAAGACTGGAAGTATGAGGGAGAGCTGCCGTGTATCATCGATTTTTATGCCGATTGGTGCGGACCCTGCAAAATGGTAGCCCCGATTCTCGAAGAACTTTCTGAGGAGTATAATGGGAAACTGCATGTATATAAGGTAAATACTGAAGAAGAGCGCGAACTGGCCGGAGTTTTTGGTATTCAGAGCATTCCGTCCCTGCTGTTTGTTCCTAAAGAGGGCCAGCCACAGATGGCCATGGGAGCCTTACCAAAAGAATCTTTTATCGAAGCATTTAAAGATGTTTTGAATGTAGAATAGAGCATCCGAAACCATTGAAAACAAGGGGCCGTATCGATGCATGATTGCAATGTATGGATACAGCCTTTTATTTTTTTGGAATACACTCTTTTCTATCTTATCTTTGTATTGCTTTCTCTAAGGGGGTGCCGAATATTACAGGCTGAGATTATACCCTTAGAACCTGAACCGGATAATGCCGGCGGAGGGAGATGATAATTATCTGTATATATTATTTAATGCTTCAGCTATGAAGAAGATGCTGCTGCTT
>JADHVS010000169.1 GCA_016783865.1 Bacteroidales bacterium | reverse complement strand
AAAGTTGCTTATACAGAAACAGCTCCTCTCTATGTATTGACATATGATGAGACTGAGTTCAACATAGCCGAGTACTACCTGAGACAGAATAACCTGGGCCAGGCCCGGTCTCATTATGAAGCCGGTGTTGAGGCTTCCATGGCACGCTGGGGATGTGCTGATGGAGGTACTGTATCTCCTTCATTCAGGAGTGGAATAGAAGTGGTTACAATTTCTGCTGTTACTCAGACTGTTGATTATGCAACCTACCTTGCTGATCCGCTGGTAGACTGGACCGCTGCAACCACCAATGGTGAAAGAGCTCAGCTTATCTGCGAACAAAGATGGGCAGCCATCTTTGGCCAGGGTGTTCAGGCATGGCACGAGGTCAGAAGAACAGGATTCCCGGCAAGGACATTTGAATTTGAATTACAAGCTGCAAATTATCCTGATATGGGAATGCCGGTTCGTCTTCCTTATTCATTGCAGGAAGAAACCTATAATACTGAAAACCTTTCTACTGCCAAGACAGATCAAAAAATTGAACTTAGCAACGAAAGTATGTTCAGTACAAGCGGTATTACAAGCCAGATGTGGTGGCACACAAGGAAAAATCCGATCCCAACCGAAAAGGATTTGACACCACAGGACGATAAAGGTTCCTACGATTAATAGGAAGATAGATTACTCAAAAAAAAGCCGGCGCAAATGCGCCGGCTTTTTTTATGTTACCAGTTATGCTGAACTTGTTTCAGTATCTTAATCATTCAGATTCCGAATCAAGTTCGGAATGACAAATTCCCCCTCCATACACCTCCTGCATAAATACATATTTAATTATTCATACATAAATCCCCCCCCGAGCTTTCTATTCATACTATTTTTTAATATTTTTGATTAGATAGACTAAATAATATTGAGTTCAACGCTTAATTAACCTTTCTATGAAAAAATTTTTCATATTATTTACCCTGCTCGCTGTAATTACCCTTCAGGGATTATTGGCGCAAAGGGTAATCACAGGTAATATAACCTCGGAAGAAGATGGTCTGGGGTTGCCAGGAGCCGCTATTATTGTGAAAGGCACAACCATTGGCTCCATTACCGATCTGGATGGTAATTTTACCGTTACCGTCCCGGATGAAGCCGAAATTCTTTCGTTCAGCTTTGTGGGATTGCTTACACAGGAAATCCCCATTGGCGACCAGGAAGTTATAAACGTGATCCTGGCTCCCGACGTAGTTGGCATTGAAGAAGTAATGGTAGTGGCGTACCGGACAGTAAAGAAATCTGATTATACCGGTTCCGCCAGGGTGGTTGACGGCGAGAAGCTGGTAGTGCCGGGAGCCGAGTCGGTTGAAAAATCACTTTCCGGTAAAGTTTCAGGTGTCCGGGTAACATCATCCACAGGTGATCCGGGATCATCCGGTCAGATCCAGATCAGGGGTATCGGGTCCATTAACGGTTCAACCTCACCCTTATATGTCATCGACGGCATACCAATGGAAACGGGTAATATGGGGCATTATGAGAAGTCATCCAATATCCTCAGTACACTGAATCCCGATGACATTGAAAGCATGACGGTCTTAAAGGATGCATCGGCTGCATCGCTTTATGGATCCAGGGCAGCCAACGGGGTTGTGATTATTACAACCAAAAAGGGTAAGGAAGGGAAAACGAAATTCGATTTTAAGGCCAGCGCAGGAGTCGCCACGATGGCTTCCAACTCGTATGAAATGATGTCGGGACCTGCGTTCTACGAGTATGAAAGACTGGCCATTGAAAATTATATATTAGATCAGAATGACTTGCTTTACGGACAGCCAAACTATGGAAACCAGGGACTGCTTAACAGCCTCCAGTCAACCATAGCCAGTACACAGGAGTCGCTAAGGACTTCGTGGGATCCGGTCTATAATACCGATTGGAGAGATTTTGTTTACAGGAACGGTAAACAGCAGGATTACCAGCTTTCTGCATCAGGCGGAAGTGAAAATACCCAGTTCTTTATCAGCGGAAATTACAGCGATATTGAGGGAATAGTGAATGCTTCTGACTTTAAAAGATATTCGGGAAGGGTGAATATCAATCACAAGGCTAACAAGTGGCTTAACCTGGGTATTAATCAAAGCCTTTCAAATACAAGGCAGTTAGGTTATCGTGATCATGCCAACCAGGTATCGGGAATAGGAATATCATCACCACTGGGGATCCTTATGGGTTCAAATCCCACGGCTCCAGAATACGACGAAAACGGCAATACATATGATGAGGCTACTTTTCTTGAACACGGCCATCCCGATGACTTACTCGATGGGTCATTGCAATTCATCGATACACGTACATACCGGAGCCTGACAAATGGATACTTACAGGTAAGTTTTACACCAAATTTCAATTTCAAATCTACTGTCGGACTGGATTTTGTGCAGGCTCAGAACCTGGAATACTGGAGTCCGAAATCCATCGACGGCGAGGCAATTAATGGACTGGGATATCGTGATATATCGACAAATATTGATGTTACCACCTCGAATATTCTGAGCTTTAATAAGGTGGTTGGTCCTCACAACCTGAGCATCTTAGGAGGATTTGAAGCCTCAAAGAAATCCTTTAAGTACCTCGTAGCCACAGCACAACAATATTCCAATGAGAAGCTCTTTGAATTGTCCAACGGCCAGCCCAATGATGCTTCCTCCATGCTGGCAGGTGATGGCCTGTTATCATATCTGGCAAACGTGAATTATGATCTTATGGGCAGATATATTGTTACAGCAAGTATCCGTACAGATGGTTCTTCCCGTTTAGGTGTTGATAATCGCTGGGCTTCCTTCTGGTCGGGTTCCTTTGCATGGAGATTCAGCAACGAGGAATTTATGAATGGCTTAAATTGGTTGAGCGATGGTAAGTTCCGATTTTCTTATGGTACCAATGGAAACCTGCCTCCCGGATATTACATGCACATGGCATTGTATAACCTTGCAGGTGGATATGGAGAAAACAGTGCCATATATGTTGATAATCCCGGTAACAAGGAGCTGGGATGGGAGAAGAGCAACAACATGAATTTTGGTGTTGACCTGACACTCTTTGAAAGATTCAGTTTGATTGTTGAATACTATAGTAAGAATACCGAAGGCCTGCTGCTGGATGTGCCAATCTCATATATTACAGGTTTTGCATCCACCTGGCAGAATACAGGTAAATTGTTGAATAATGGAATTGATTTTGAGTTTCACTCTGTAAACCTGCCTGCTACGTCTACTTTGAAATGGAGAACCGACTTTACTTTGTCAACACAGAATTCTATCGTTTCAGAATTACCCAACGATGAGGATATTGTAGAAGGGGATTTTTCATTGTTTTTATATAGTTCAGACAAAGACCTGTACTCATTTTACCTTCCTACCTGGGTGGGTGTGGATCCCGAATCCGGATTAGGGCATTTCCTGATCGATCCTGAAGCACCTGATACACCGGATAACCGCACACGTAATCATGCCGAAGCTGAACGGTCAATTGTGGCCAAAGCTTACCCGGATATGATCGGTGGATTGAGCAATACCTTTGGATATAAAGGACTCGAACTGGATATCCTGTTCACCTATTCGTTCGGAGGTAATATGTTTGATTATCCCGGCTATTTTTCTCACCATGACGGCGGAAGAGTAGGTATCCTTAACCTGGCTAAAGATGTTGAAGATAATTACTGGAAGGAGCCCGGGGATGAGGTTGATAATCCGAGACCTTTATACCAGGATGAAAACAGGTCGGACCTGTGGTCAACCCGCCATCTTTTATCTACTGATCATGTCAGGCTGAAGGATCTTACATTGAGTTATAATCTTCCTGGTACAGTTGCAGAACGTATTTATATGGATAATATCAGGCTCTATCTGCGAGGCACCAATTTATGGATGTGGGCGAAAGAGGATGGAATCGATCCTGAAGCAGCCCTTACTGGATTCAGGACCGTAGATACACCTCCAACAAGGGTTCTGAGTGTCGGCGTTCATTTCAGCTTCTAAACTAAATTTAAATTGCTAAAACTGATGAAAATGAAAAATATATATAGCATTTTAACTATAATGATCACCATGGCCATCTTTACTTCATGTGAAGATTTCCTCGTTGAGAATCCTTCTTATGCGCTTCCTTCTAATGAGTCTGTAAAAACAGTGACAGATCTCCAGAATGCTGTGAATGGTGTGTATGCCAGGATTAGTTATTCAGGATCACTGTCATTTTATGCGGGTGATTTTATTGCTCTGGGGGATTTGCGAGCCGATGATATGACATATAATGATCAGCTGAATGCTAACGCAATTTCTCCTGTGGCCAGGTTTCAGTATGATAAGAACTCGGCATATTCTGAGAATTTCTGGAGCGCACCTTACACTACACTTGGAAGGATTAACGATATCCTGAGTGTGACGGATAATCTCACCGTTTTATCCGGGGAAGAAGATACTTTTACCGACCTGGTAGGACAGCTTTACGGGATGAGGGCACTTTGTCATTTCGACCTGGTGAGAACATTCGCCCAGTTACCCAAGGCTTTACATGACGGGATGACCCTGAATACGCCGGATGGTGGTATCCCCATTGCTGACCAGGTATTTCCGGTTGAGTATAAACCTGTCCGGAATACCATTGGCGAAGTATATGATTTTATCCTGGCAGATTTCGACCGGGCTATTTCAAGGCTGAATCCCGCACCAGCTATTGCCAACAGCTATGGTGCCCTGAACATTTGGGCAGCCAGGGCTTTAAAGGCCAGGGCACAGTTGTATTATGGAAATTATCCCCAGGCACTGTCCCTGGCAGAGGAGGTGATCAATGGTGCCGGAGCATCAGGTTTCAGGTTAGCCGAATTTAGTGAGATTACAAGTATTTGGAATAAGGTCCAGCAACCGGAATTCCTGTTTGAATTGATTGTCAATGTGACCTATAATGCACAAAGAAATTCTATCGGGTATTATTCTAATCCTGATGGTTATGGTGAATTCGTGCTGTCTGAGAATTTTTATAATTACCTGCTTTTCGATAATCCTGCAGATTTTCGGAAATTCCTGGCCGTTGAAAAATCGAGTCAACAGGGTACAGGCACTGATTATTACCCGTTAAAGTATCCCGGGAGGGAAGTTGAGACTGCCTCAGGGGGTATGGAAGTTAATACTTATGTTAATAATCCCAGGGTGATCAGGATGGCTGAGGTATACCTGATTGCATCCGAGGCAGGCTTCCACGATGGTAACCAGACCAAGGCTGCCGAACATCTGAATGCACTGCGGTCGAAAAGAATTGCAGGTGTAGCAGCACTAACCACAGTTACTCTCGATGATATTTTAAATGAGCGGCGGAAAGAGCTGTTTGCCGAAGGTCACCGCAGCTGGGATGTCTGGAGAAACAAGAGATCACTTGTCAACGACGATTTTGGCGGAGCAACTGTGAACTATGATAATTATCGTACCCTGGTTCCAATACCACAACGGGAAACCGATATATCTCCTGACCTGAAACAAAATCCGGAATGGTAGGAAGAAGAAATGACTAAAATGACTAGAATGACTAAAATGAGCTAAAATTGGGAATAAAAGAAAACCCATGATAGCATATAATTTTAGTCATTCTAGCTCATTCTAGTTCATTCTAGCTCATTTTTTCAAACTATCATTCCTGCACCCACAGTATTGTTGGTTGCCTCATCGATCAGTACCAGGCTTCCGGTTATTCTGTTTCTCCTGTATGAATCGTAATAGAGTGGTTTGGTTGACCTGATCTTTAGCCTGGCAATTTCATTGAGTGCCAGGCTCTTATCGTCGAAGTTCTTCTCGAGGGTATTAATGTTGATCTTATAGGGGACATCCTTGATGACACAGCGTGCATCGTTGGTTGTGTGTTTCAGCATATATTTGCCATTCATCACCATGGTTTTTTCACTCAACCAGCAAATCATCATTTCAATATCCTGCCCGGTCTCCGGAAGCTTATTCTCTTTTACAATAAGGTCTCCCCGGCTGATATCAATATCATCATCCAGGGTAAGCATAATGGATTGAGGCGCAAAGGCGCTGTCGAGTTTTTCCTTCATGGTATCGATCGCAGTTACCGTTGAAGATAATCCCGAGGGAAGTACCTGTACCCTGTCACCTACGCTGATGGTGCCGCTGGCGAGCCGGCCTGCATAACCCCTGTAATCATGAAACTCGGTGTTTTGCGGACGAACAACAAATTGCACCGGGAACCTGCAATCGACATAGTTAATATCGCTTCTGATGTGGATATTTTCAAGCAGGTACATCAGGGTGGGACCGTCATACCACTTCATGTTTTTTGATCGGTCCACCACATTATCTCCCTTAAGGGCACTGATTGGAATAAATCTGAAGTCCTGGATATCAAGCTTTACTGATAGTTTTTCAATACTCTTCTGAATATCAGAAAAGACCTCTTCCCTGTATTCCATCAGGTCCATTTTATTTACGCAGACCACCACATGGGGGATCCTGAGCAGGGAAGCGATAAAGGCGTGCCGCAGGGTTTGTTCGAGTACACCATTCCTGGCATCGACCAATATAATCGCTACGTTTGCTGTGGACGCACCGGTAGCCATATTCCGGGTATACTGTACGTGTCCGGGTGTGTCGGCAATGATAAATTTTCGTTTGGGGGTAGCAAAATACCTGTATGCAACATCAATCGTGATTCCCTGTTCCCTTTCTGCCCTGAGCCCGTCCGTTAGAAGGGCCAGGTTAACATGCGCTTCACCCTTCCTGAGACTGGCCTGTTCGATGGCTTCCATCTGGTCCTCAAATATGGCTTTGCTATCGTACAGAAGTCGTCCGATCAAAGTACTTTTTCCATCATCCACGCTGCCGGCCGTTGTAAACCGCAACAGATCCATATTTAAATAGCCTCTCTGAAAATCCCTGGTCTTGGTCATTTATTGTTGTAAATCAGTTATTTAGTTGTCGGTTAATCAGTCACAAGTAACTCATCACCAATTAGAAATACCCTTCTTTTTTGCGGTCTTCCATAGCTGCTTCCGAGCGTTTGTCGTCATACCGGCCACCGCGCTCTGTTACACGGGTGGCGGCAACTTCCTGGATGATATCCTCGAGGTTATCGGCTTTCGACAGGGTTAAACCGGTACAGGTGATGTCGCCAATGGTTCTGCACCGTACATCCTTTTCTATCACCTCTTCTGTATCTTTCTTTTCCATGAAGGGTGCATCTGCAAGCCATACCCCATCACGGAAGAAAACTTTCCTTTTATGCGTAAAATAGAGGTCGGGGATCTCCACATCTTCCATGTATATATACTGCCAGATATCCATTTCGGTCCAGTTGCTCAGTGGGAATACACGGAAATGTTCGCCCATTCTCTTCTTGCCGTTGAAGATATTCCACAGTTCGGGCCGTTGATTCTTTGGATCCCATTGTCCGAACTCATCCCGGTGAGAAAAAAATCTCTCCTTGGCCCTTGCCTTCTCCTCGTCTCTTCTTCCTCCACCCAGGGCTGCATCAAACTTGAACGCCTCGATGGCATCAAGCAGCGTGGTAGTTTGGAGAACGTTGCGACTGGCATTGATTCCTTCTTCTTCCACAACTTTTCCCTGGTCGATAGAATCCTGGACAAGTCTGGCGATGCAGGTGGCGCCGGTTTTTTCCATGAGCGTATCCCTGAATTCAAGTGTTTCGGGGAAATTATGACCCGTATCGATGTGCATCAGTGGAAAGGGTACCTTCCCTGGCCAGAATGCTTTTCTGGCCAGATAGAACATTACTATGGAATCTTTTCCTCCTGAAAAAAGCAGTACCGGTTTTTCAAACTGGGCTGCTACTTCGCGAATTACATATATCGATTCTGATTCCAGTTCCCTGAGATGATTCAGGTTATTGTTCTCCATAATGTTAAGTTAATTATCGATGCGCAAAGATAAAAAAAAACAGCAAAGGATACCGAAATCCGAAGGTGGTGACCGGGGGATAAAAAGATAAAAATCAATTATCTCTGTCTTCGAAGTTTTCGTTCCTCTTGTCCCGTATGCGTTTTATAATTAGAAGGATGATGGCCAGGGCCAGGAGGACGATTAGAAACTTGGCAAAATATTGATACTGGTACATCAGGTAAATTTTACGGCCGTTCCGTAGGCCAGTATTTCTGAACAGCCCGACATCACCTGGGACGTTGTGAAGCGGAGATTAACTATTGCATCCGCCCCCATTTTTTCCGCATCCTGAATCAAACGCGAAAAGGCTTCTTCACGTGCATCTGCAAGTAACTTGGTATATTCTGAAATTTCTCCGCCAACCAGGTTTTTCAGGCCGGCAAAAATATCCTTTCCGAGATGTCTGGCCCTCACTGTGCTTCCCCTTGCAATACCAAGGGCTTCCTTAATTTCTTTTCCGGGAACTGTGGGAGTATTTACTGTGATCATGGTTGTGAGTTTGATGGTAAAGTTGAATCCTGCGAGCGCATTCCCCGCTGCTTGCGGCGGGGTTAGCGAGCGCAAAAAAAATAATAATAAAGGATCGAAGATTCCTCGCCGCTTGCGGCAAGGAGCTTCAATTGTTAAAGTTATCGATTCCAGAACAAATGAAAAAGGATTTGAGGATTTAAGGGGTTAAGTGGCGAGTGAGTGTTGAGTATCAGGGCAGGTATAATTTAAGATTTATCCCTCTGCCCACACACCACTTAAATCCTTAATTCTTCAAAGGTTGCTTAGTTCACAATTTTTTTTATTGTCCTCAGTTTATGTGTATATCTGCCCAATTCCTTGTTATAGATGCCTTCCTGGTCAATTGCGTCCAATCTCACCTGGCCTGAGGCATGAATGATCCGTTTCTTGTCAAGCAAGATCCCTACATGTATGATCTCACCTTCTTCATTATCAAAGAAAGCCAGATCACCGGATTTTGCATCATTTAAGAATGGTAAAGTCTCGCCTGAATTAACCTGCTCAGCTGTATCCCGTGGCAAAACCATTCCATATATCTTAAAAACGGTCTGTACAAGTCCTGAACAGTCACAACCAAATGTGCTCTTCCCTCCCCATAAATATGGCGTATTGATAAAGGTTTCAGCCGTTTCTTCGATGCCGGTAGTTAAGGAAGATGCATCCACAGGAGAAGGTTCCTGTTCAAACCTGTATTTATTAGTTCCGTTTGTAAATGATTTTTCTTTTTCCTGGAATTGATAGGCAGCACTGCCTGAAGGTACTATCAGGTGAGACATGGAACCGTCCCGGGTAACAGATGAAAATGGTTCGGAAATTATAAAAGGTTTCGATTGAAGCAGATTCTTATAGGTTGTCTCGTCGAGGAGTGATATCATTTTTTGATCTATCCAGCCCTCATAGTTATCATATGCTGACCGAATGTAATACCAGTTTTTTTTATCATTATGGATTTCACATAATTCTCCGAACAGGAGTTGTGTGATTTGCTCGCTTTGCTCTGATGGATCTTGCCTTACAGGTGTAAATGCAGTAGGGACAATACCAAATTTCATGATAACTTTTTTATTAAAGATAGAACAAATTGCACAGTTAGGCATTTATAATACTGTAT
>JADHVS010000028.1 GCA_016783865.1 Bacteroidales bacterium | reverse complement strand
AGGAAAAATATACAAACCATTATGCTGGGCTATTCTGACGGGACCAAGGATGGAGGATACCTGATGGCTAATTGGAGCATATATAAGGCCAAAGAAGCCCTGAGTGCACTTTCAGCCGAATATGGAATCCAGGTTGTCTTTTTCGATGGCCGTGGCGGGCCGCCTGCACGCGGAGGTGGAAGGACGCACCAGTTTTATGCATCCATGGGATCAAACATCGCCAATAAAGAAATTCAGCTGACCATTCAGGGACAGACTATCAGTTCCAACTTTGGCACCATTGACACAGCAAGATATAATATTGAGCAGCTGATGCACGCAGGCATATGGAATTCGGTTTTTTCATCCTGGGAACCCACCCTTACCCAGGAAGAAGATTTATTGATTGAAAAACTGGCAGATGAAAGCTATGAGTCGTACAAAATCCTAAAAAACATGCCCGATTTTCTGGAATATCTCGACTATGCCAGTCCTTTAAGGTATTATGGGAAAACCAATATAGGCAGTCGACCCTCCAAACGAAAACAAGGCAAATTAAACCTCGATGATTTGCGGGCAGTTCCCTACGTGGGAGCCTGGAGCCAGCTGAAACAAAACCTGCCCGGATATTACGGTGTGGGAACTGCATTTGAGACCCTTGAAGCGCAGGGGGAATGGAGTTCAGTGGAAAAGTTATATAATCATTCATTGTTCTTCAAATCTCTCATGGATAATTGTGAAATGGCGATGACCAAATGTTTCTTCCCTCTTACAGCACACCTTTCTGATCATGAGCGTTATGGTAGATTATGGAACATGATCCATCAGGAATTTGAGCGTACCAGGAAATATCTGTTACGCCTTTCCGGTTCACCTGATCTTATGGCTGACAGGCCCGAAAACCAATTGTCTGTTAAAATGAGGCAACGGATTGAATTACCGCTTCTGACCATTCAGCAATATGCGCTTCAGATGATAAGGGAAAGGGAAGAAACAGGTAAAGATGGGGATGAGAAAAAAGTCTATGAAAAACTTGCCATGCGGTGTTCATTCGGTATCATAAACGCTGAGCGGAATTCCGCCTGAGCTGACAGCGTTTGATTTTATCCATGCCCCATCCATCCTGCAACATTTCGGTAGCACTGACCAGGGATAATAATGGAACGGGATATTGTGAGACTGAATTGCCGGCAGAGGTTACCGGCCACCTGATCTATAACAATGAAACGTACTCTTTAAACGGGGGAAAAAATGAATTCCACTTTAAATAAAATTCAAAGGGAAGAATCTGTCAAAAGAATCCCGGTTAACAAATTGAAATTTCTGATCTTTGTATTATGCTGTTCAATTTATCAATTAACCAATTGTTATGAGCAAGGATAAGACTACCATACCAGCAGTGAAAATGGCACTTTATGATGGGCAGAAACCGGAATCCATTATTAATAATGCTCTAGCCTAATATATGAAAGACAAACAGACAGAACTTTTAATGAATCCGGATGGAAGCATTTATCATTTAAAACTCAAACCGGAAGATATTGCCAGAAAAATAATCCTGGTCGGAGATCCTGAGCGGGTGGAAATGGTCTCTTCTTATTTTGACAAAGTAGAAATCAGGAAGGAAAACCGTGAGTTCATTACCCACACAGGTTCATATAATGGAACCAGGATATCTGTCATGTCTACCGGTATTGGAACCGACAACATTGATATTGTGATGAATGAAATAGATGCCCTGGCTAATATTGACCTGCAAAACAAGGTGATCAAACCGGATCATACATCGCTTCAACTTGTCAGGATAGGAACTACCGGGGGATTGCACCAGGATATTCCCCTTAATTCGTATATCCTCAGCAGGTATGCCTGCGGCTTTGATAATGTGCTGAATTTTTATTCGGGAAGGGACCTGGTTTGCGATCAGGACATGGAGCGGGAATTTGTAAGACACACAGGCTGGAGCAGTATCCTCCATGCCCCTTATTTTGTGCGTTCTTCGGATGAATTGTTCAATCTTTTTCCTGCAGGTATGGTATCGGGAATAACCATCTCCGCACCTGGATTTTTCGGCCCCCAGGGCAGAGTGCTCCGCCTTGAAACAATGGACCCGGACCTCAACAACAAGCTTCAGACTTTCCGGTATGGTGATCTCAGAATAACCAATTTCGAGATGGAGAGTTCAGCACTATTCGGACTCTCAAAGTTACTTGGCCATCATGCCATTTCCATTTGCCTGATGGCCGCAAACCGTGCAACCGGTAAAGCAACAGATGATTATTACAGCCATATGAAAGAATTGATCAAATTCACACTTGATATTTTCTGTAGTGCTGACTGACACAATGGGAAAGAAAGAAGACTTGATAAAACAGCTTGAACCTTTTCTAAATGATACGGCATCTTTTCCTGCATTCTGCGCAGCAGTTTGCCTGGGTAAAATATATAAGTATTAATAAGGACAAGGAAATCATAAGTATATTAAAAGAACTGGCAAACGATGGAAGATGGCGGATGAGAGAAGCTGTGGCTTTTGGGTTTCAGATAATCGGCGAGAATGATTTCAACGAATTGAGAACAATTGCTTCTGACTGGATTGCACAATCGAACAATTATGAAAAACGGGTCATTCTCGTTTCACTTGCTCATCCGAAATTTTTAAATTCCGAAAGAGCAAAATTCTGTTTTGAGATAACAAGCCAGATCCTTCTGCAGATAGACACTAAGGAAGGCTTCGAAGTATTGAGAAAGGCAGCAAGCTACGGGGTTAGCGAGCGCAGGATTCATAATACTACTGGAGCAGCTGTCGCTGAGGTTATATCGGATAAAATATAACTTAGTGAAGTCCAGGATGCACTTGATATCATGGCCAATTGCGATTACCCTGGAGCGAGAAAGATAATAATGCAGGTTATGAGAGATACCAAAATTGCTGAATTAACCGACCTTGAACCGAGGATTAAAAGAATTAAAATGGACAGATTTATATCCTACCTGGTATTGCTTTATCTCGTCCTGTTATCCGGGTGTACCACATGTGATTTCAATTTACGAGAAAATCAATCCCTGAATGGATCATGGTGGGCAGGGCAGTCACTTGAAGATGAGATCCCGGATGAATTTACGCATTCTGTTCCTGTACCAGGATTCATTGACCTGGCTCAACCAGGATTTGACAGCGTCGGATACCGATGTTCAAAAAGGAACTATTTCTGGTACAAAACCAGCTTCAACCTCAATGCTACCAGTAAACAAGTCCACCTGTTAAAGTTCCATAAAACACAATTTGGTATCAAAGTCTGGCTGAACGGCGAATTGGCCGGTGAAAAATTTCACAATTTCACACCGGCTGTCTTTGATGTGTCCGATCTCCTCCTCCAGGATAAAGAAAATGAACTGATTGTCCGTGTATTTGCTGATCCCACCCTGCTTCCCGATTCGATCGTGTGGGGCCACGATTTCGAAAAAATTAAAAATATCCCGGGAATTTATGATTATGTTGAACTGATCTCAACAAATACACCATTTGTTGAGCAGCTGCAAATTGTTCCTCATGTAGATGATAAAAGTATAGAAGTTTATTTATGGTTAGATTCATGCACATCAGAAGCCTATAATGAAGTCAAATTCAGGATCACAGACCTGACAGATAATAAAACCATTAAGACAGGAAACATTTCATTTTTTGGAGATTCGTTAGCCGCAAGAATTCACCTGCCGGCCGCACAATTATGGTCACCAGAATTGCCACAACTCTACCGTCTGGAGCTTTCCACCGGATCCGACAGTTATGAAACCACCTTTGGACTTCGCGAGTTCAGCTTTAATCTGGAAACTGGATTTGCAGAACTGAATGGTGAGACATATTTTATGCGGGGAACGAACATTTGTATTCACAGGTTTTTTGAAGATACGCTTCGCGGAGTATTACCCTGGGACAAAACATGGGCCCGTAGCCTGATCAAAACATTCAAATCGATGAACTGGAATTGTGTCAGAATGTGCATTGGTTTTCCGCCGGATTTCTGGTATGATTTAGCCGATGAAGAAGGCATATTAATCCAGGACGAATACCCGGTATGGTATGGTGCAAGGGAGGATAATTTTCCTGAAGCATTTACAGCCAGTCAGCTTGCCACAGAATATACAGAATGGATGCGGGAACGCTGGAACCACCCGAGTGTGGTGATCTGGGATGCCCAGAATGAATCGGTTACAGACAAAACGGGCAAAGCGATCGGGATGGTCAGGGGGCTCGATTATTCCAACCGGCCCTGGGACAATGGGTATTCAGCTCCACAACGGGCCACTGATCCCATCGAAACACATCCTTATGTCATGTCGAATTACATGGGTAAGAAACCAGGTCCCCAGGGTCCCTATTTTGAACATTTCAGGGACATTAAAATCCCCGATAATGGTCCCAACGATAAGGATCCCCCTGCTGAGGGAGGCATATACCCGAATCCCATCATTAACAACGAATATGCGTGGCTCTGGCTGAACCGCGATGGTTATCCTACCTATCTTACCCAGTGGAATTATCTGAATATTTTTGGCGACTCTTTAACTGTGGATGAGTACCGGTTGGAATATGCAAAGATGTTTGCCCGGCTGACCGAATACTGGCGCATACACAGGACCAGTGCGTCGGTGATGCATTTCTGTGGGCTTGGTTATTCCCGTTCTCTTGAGGAGAATGGATTTACCAGCGACAATTTTATTGATCTGGAAAACCTGATCATTGAGCCGCATTTTAAAAGATATGCTTTCAGAGCCTTCTATCCAATAGGCATTATGATAGATAGATGGGAAGGTTATTTCCCGCCCGGAGAGAAAATTGAGGTTCCGGTAAGGCTAATCAATGATCTGCCCGTACCCATTAAAGAAGAGATAAAAACGGTGCTTGCAGGCAATCAGGGAACAATATGGACATCCATCGATTCAGTTTATATTGAGCCGTTCGGTAAGACCGGATTTAACCTTCAAATTAACCTGCCCGATCAGCCAGGTTCTTTCCTGCTCGAATCGGGCTTTATTCATTCCGCGGATACCATTTTCAGCAGATATGAATTTGAAATAAAACCTGGAGAATAGCGGATTGTCAGATAATTGCTAAATATTAACCAAGGGCATGAATTATAAGTCAGACCGGCAATATATTTCAACACGTCTTTCCCTTCAGCAGTGGTCCTCCCGCACTATAAATGAATTAATGTTATGGAAGTAATCCGGACCCATCAATTATCAAAAGCATTTCCGAAGACTCTCGCAGTTAATAAAGTCTCCCTGCATGTAAAGGCAGGTGAGATTTATGGATTTGTCGGATTGAACGGTGCCGGTAAGACAACTACCATCAGGATGCTGCTTGGTCTGATCAGGCCAACCGGAGGGGAAGCATATTTATTTGGCGAAAAAGTGGGCCATGATCACAATATCTGGAAAGATGTCGGTTATCTTGTTGAAACACCCTGTGCCTATCCAAACTTATCTGTTTATGAGAATCTTGTAATATCATACCGGCTAAGGAACCTTCCTGATATAAATTCCATTGATGAGGTAATTGAAAACCTTAAACTTACCCATTACAGGAACATTAAGAGTAAACATCTGTCCACCGGGAACCAGCAAAGACTGGGACTGGCTAAAGCATTGATC
The DNA here is from genome assembly GCA_016783865.1 of Bacteroidales bacterium. Next base: position 28,692 of record JADHVS010000028.1, on the reverse strand, counting down.
CATAAACCAAAACTACTTTTACTGGATGAGCCAATCAATGGTCTCGACCCGTCAGGCATCGTCGAGATCCGGAATCTTTTAAAGAATCTTGCCTCCATGGGAGCAACTGTCTTCCTTTCCAGCCATATTTTGACAGAATTATCCAGGCTGGCAGATAAGATCGGTATCATTCATGAAGGGAAACTGGTCAGGGAGCTATTGCATGACGAATTAGAAGAACAACTATTAAGGAAGCTGATCATTGATACTCCTGATAATAGTAAAGCCATCCCTGTTTTAAAATCGGCTGGCCATAATCCATCGGAGAATCATGACGGTCAAATTGAAATTGAAAATGAAGAAGCACTGGCTGCACCTGAACAAATTTCCAGCCTGCTGGTAAATCATAAACTTCCACCAAAACAGATCTTCCTTTACGAAGAAGACCTGGAGCATTATTTTTTAAGGATAATTAATGAAGAATAACAATTGTGAACAGGTTTTTACAAATACTAAAGGCAGAAATCCTTAAAACCAGGCACACCAGGATCACCTGGATAACATTGGCTGGTTTTGCCCTTGGACCAGTCATAGGGGGATTATTCATGCTTATCGTTATGCATCCTGATGCAGTGGCTCAATCCAGCATTCTGAAAATTAAAACAGATATGCTGGCTTTTACAGCTGACTGGCAATCATACATGGGATTATTAGCCCAGGTGGTTGCCATGGGAGGTGTCTTTGTATTCGGATTTGTAGCCAGCTGGATATTTGGCAGAGAATATTCCGACGGGACCGCTAAGGACCTGCTGGCCCTGCCCCTGCCCAGGGCATCCATCATTCATGCAAAATTCATTACTTATTTCATATGGTGCATTATATTGGCAATCAGCATTTTTCTGATCGGTCTGGGTGTAATTGTTTTATTAGATCTCCCGGGCTATTCGCATGTTATCCTGGCTGAAAGCATTAAAATATATTTTATTACCACGCTGCTGACCATAGCCATGGGCCCACCCATTGCCTTCTTTGCTTTCATTGGCAAAGGATACCTGGCTCCCCTGGGATTTATTGTTTTCACTCTTATTCTTGCCCAGGTCATCGCTGCCGTTGGGGCCGGAAATTTATTCCCCTGGTCTATACCAGCTCTGTACAGCGGAGCAGCAGGAGAATATAAATCTGATCTCAACCTGTGGAGTTATATCATATTTTTCATTACTTCAACGGCCGGTTACCTGGCCACCGTCTTCTGGTGGAAAAATGCCGATCAGACAAAATAATCTTAATTATGGTAATGAGTGTTTTTACAGACAAAGAGAAAATTCCTAATGAAGAGGACCTGCAAAGTAAACTTGGTCCATTATATTCGCTCTGGATTGAATTCCGGAATTATGTATACGAGAAATATCCCGGAGCAAAAGAAGAATGGAATTATCCCGGGAAGAAATATGGCTGGAGTTTCAGGATAAAAGATAAAAAACGGGCCATTATTTACCTTCTGCCCAGGGATGGATTTTTCAAGGTGGCATTTGTCTTTGGCCAAAAAGCCACGGACCAGGTCCTGGCCAGCCCGATACCCGGTGAAATTAAACAGGAACTCATGGACGCTCGTGTCTATGCCGAAGGAAGAGGCATCAGGATCGACATCAAGGATGAGTCTAAAAATGAGGATATCAAGCGATTAGTTGATATTAAGCTCGCAAACTAGAAAGCAGTAGACAGTAGACTGTAGACAGTAACCAGTAGACAGCATCGAGAAACTCCTGAATAAAAACCAGTACCCGTTGAATTTAAGTTTTACCTAGTTAAATGACCGACATCTTACAGTATCTCATCACCGGCATCATCTTTGGATTAACCGCAGGCATCTCGCCGGGTCCGATCCTTACACTGGTTATCAGTGAGACCCTCAGGCACAATAAAAAGGAAGGAATCAAAATTGCAATTACTCCTCTGATTTCCGACATTCCGATCATCGCCCTTACCATGTTTGTTTTTTCGCAATTCACTAATTCAGATCTCATTTTAGGAATGATCTCCATCCTGGGTGGAGCCTTTATTGCATACTTAGGATATGAAACCATAAAAGTCAAGAGCATGGATGTCGACCTGGGGCAGAACAAACCCAGGTCACTCAGAAAAGGGATAATTGTCAACTTTCTCAGCCCCCACCCCTACCTCTTCTGGCTGGTAGTGGGATCACCCCTGCTTTTCAAGGCATACCAGGCAACGCCCGTGGCAGCTATCGCTTTCGTGGTATCTTTCTACATATGCCTCGTTGGCTCCAAGATTATCATTGCTATGCTGGTAGACAGGTCGAGATCATTCCTGAAGAACAGGGCATTCCTGTGGACCATGAGGATTCTGGGTGTGGCATTGATTACTTTTGCAGTCATATTTATCATTGAGGGACTGGAATTTTTCAAAATTCTTTAATTTGACATAGTTTTAAATATTTATGTATAAGAAAAATAACCATTGCTACCTGCCACCACGATGTATGCGGTGAAATTAAGGTCAACCTCTATTCGATAAGGAATCAATTGAAAATTGCCGGGTCAAAGGGTGTCGACATAGCACACTTCCCGGAGAACAGTTTGAGTGGTTACGCAGGATTGGATTTTCCTGATATTAACAGCCAGGATAACAACCTTTTACAGGCTGCTCTGGGCAATATACGTGAATTGGCCGGTCACCTCAGGATATGGATTATAATAGGGAGCCATCATTTTGAGCAGGATATAAAAAAGCCTTTTAACAGCCTGTACCTTATCAATGACCGGGGAGAAATTGTGGACAGGTATGATAAAAGGCTGCTGACAAACTATGGCATTGAACAGGAAGTGAAACATTACAGCCCGGGTACCCGTCCAGTTGTTTTTTCAATAAAGGGTATAAAGTGTGGCATGCTTATTTGTCATGAATGGAGATATCCAGAGCTGTACAGGGAATATTACAAACTAAAAGCTGAAGTTATTTTTCAGTCGTGGTATGATGTAAACCTGACTGCCAGTGATTATGAAAAATCAGGCAAATACTTTGGAGAACTGATTCCCGGTACAGTTAGGGGCAATGCTGCCAATAATCACTTATGGATCAGTGCCAGCAATACCAGTAAGAAGGAAAGCAGTTTTCCTGCCTTTATCGCCAGCCCGGACGGCAGGATCTTAAATAAATTAAAACGTAATCGGCCAGGTGTACTGATCAGCAGAATTGATCCTGATAAAAAAATTTATGATCCATCCGGACCCCTGGAGGGACAGGGTACTGAACGGGATTTATACAAGTAAATAATACCGGTCTGTACCCCGTTAATCCGGAAACCGTTTCAGCAGGTTATCCGCCGCATCCCGGTATGCAGTATGTGCTCCTTTCTGCCTGATCTCAATTCCTGCTTGTTCATTCATACCTTTAGGTGTTGTTGCATGTGTAACGTGATGTTTAAAATTGACAGTTTTAGAATTACAGGCAGCATTGGACAAGGCATAGAACATATCAGCAACATACCGGTCTGAAACCTCTTTTTCAACACCTTTTGAAGTGGCCCAGTCACTCAGTTCCTCCAACAATTCATAGTAAGGTGCGATCAGACCGGTTAAGGTCCACAAGGCATGAAGTTGATCTTCGGTATCAACGATCAAAGGTTGGCCAATATGACCAAAAATATCTTTAACCGTTGAATTGGAATTGAATACAGGGATCGGACAGTTATGGTGCACAACAGTTGGTAAAGGGATCGCCCTGCTGATCGTTCGGGCCGGATAAAGAATCTCCGACAACTCGGATAACCTGGTATAAGGGATGAGAGATACAACAATATGATCCTCCTTGAAATTCAGATCCTCAATAATTCCTCTTACCTGGTTTGGTATCAAAGCAATAAAGACTATATCAGCCTGATCCAGGACGAGTTGATTGCTGTTCATTCGGTGTACAATGGGATATATTTCAGCCAGATGTTTAGATTTCTCCTCATTTCTGGGCGAAACATATATATCCACATGTTCCATGTCAGAAGTGCAAATACCATTTATTACAGCGGAAGCAATTTTACCTGTTCCTATAAATCCTATTTTCACAAGTTTAAATTTTTATAATTATTTGATAATATGCTAATTAAAAAATTCAGAACTTGTGCAACCACTCGCTGCACTCGTTCTCTCATAAAAAATTTAATCATTTTCTTTTGTGAATAAATGATTAAATTTTTTCATGTTCGTTTCACTCCATCGAATATAAGTGTAACGATTTTAGATACTGCTCAAAGTTAATTATTACACAGATAGATTTATATCTTTTAAAATCAGAAAGGCATCATTAAGCAAAAAGCATGGCAGATATAATCATTCAGGGATTCCCGGAATATCACCTGTTCACTGGCGGCCAGATTGATGAAAGAGATATTAGGGAAAATGATCAAAATCGATTAATTTTCGTGCTTCCAAACACAAAAAGATAAACCTATGAAATATTTCACTTTGCCCCTGACATTCCTGCTGCTGATTTTACTGCCAGCCAAGATCTTTGCCCAGGAAGATATCCGTAAAGAATTTGAGGAAATTGCCGTTATTGACCAGAAAGTGATGATGCCCATGCGCGACGGGATAAAACTCTGTACCGATATTTATCGCCCGAAAACAGATGAACCGGTCCCGGTGATATTCGTTAAAACTCCTTACAACTTCAATTCATGGAGGGATGGTAAAGAACAAACCGGCAGGTACAGGTCTGCTCTCGAAGCTGTTAAAAATGGATATGCCTATGTAATTCAGAATGAGCGGGGAAGGTATTTTTCGCAGGGTGAGTGGAATATCCTGGGTACACCTACCACCGATGGCTACGATGCCTTCACCTGGCTGGCAGATCAGCCATGGTGCAATGGAAAGATCGCAACCCAGGGCTGTTCTTCAACGGCCGAATGGCAAATGGCAGTGGCAGCACTGGATCATCCTGCACATGCTGCCATGATACCTGCCGGATTCGGCGCAGGTGTGGGCAGGGTTGGAAATTATTATGAACAGGGAAACTGGTTTCGCGGTGGTGCCCAGCAGATGTTGTTTACATCGTGGCTTTATGGTGTACAGAACGACATCATACGTCCCACTTTTCCGGTCGATGCTTCGCAGGATGACCTGATCAGGCTTTCCAAGTCTTTCGACCTGGCGCCTGCGAGACCCAGGGTGGAATGGCCCGAGGCCTACTGGCACCTGCCGGTGCAGGACATGATAAAAAACCTGGATGGCCCCGTCGGAGTATATGAAGATATGATCCGAAGAACACCTGATGATCCCGACTGGTATGAAGGCGGGTTGTACCACGATGACATGGATTTCGGAGTACCGAGCCTTTGGATAGTTACCTGGTATGATATTGCAACCAGTCCTAACCTGGCCCTGGTTAATCATGTAAGGGCAAATGCCACAGATCCGGTAGTCCGGGAAAACCAGTACCTGATTATTGCTCCAAGTACTCACTGCGCATATAACCGGGCCTCTGAAAATACAATTATAGGGGAACGGAACGTCGGGGATGCCCGGTTGGATTTTGACAGTATCACCGACGGCTGGATGGATTACTGGCTCAAAGGAGAAAATGCAGATTTTCTGAAAAATCTTCCCAGGGTACAATATTATACCATGGGATCAAATAAATGGCAAAACTCCGGTACATGGCCGCCGGAAGGCATGGAAATGATTCCCTGGTACCTGGCGAGTGACGGGAACGCCAACACCCTGAACGGTGACGGGAAACTGTCAAAAAAATTGACCAGTCAAAAAGATAATCCTGATGGTTTCAATTACGACCCCTTCGATCCGGTTCCTTCTTTAGGAGGTGGTGTATGTTGCACCGATGGTGCTATTACACCGGGATCATTTGACCAGAGTAAAATGGAGGAACGGGAAGATATTCTTGTTTATACCTCAGAGCCCCTGAAGGAAGGAATTGAAGTGAGTGGATTTATTGAGGCGACGCTTTATATTTCTTCCGATGTTAAGGATACAGATATCACTCTAAAGCTGATTGATGTTTACCCGGATGGCAAGGCCTATAACCTGGACGAGACCATCCTTCGGGTACGGTATCGTGAAGGCTATGATAAAGAGGTATTTATGGAGAAAGGAAAGGTTTATAAGATTGAGATGAGCCCAATGTCAATCAGTAACTTTTTTAAAGAAGGTCACAGTATCCGGATCGAGGTTTCCAGCAGTAACTTCCCGAGATTTGACCGGAACCTGAATACGGGTGGAAATAATTTTGATGAAGCAGAAGGAATAGTTGCCCATAACAAGATTCACCATTCAAAAGCATATCCTTCACAGATCAGGTTGCCAATTGTAAATAAGTGATTATATCATTATGGCAAATCCCACCAACCTGTAACCTGTAACCATTTCAAAGCAAAATCAAGTAAAAAAGAGAAAAAATGAATGTATTTGAACAAATAGATATTAACAATAATGAGCTTCTTAAGCTAATCACTGAATGGGAAAATAAACTGTTAAATCTCCCGGCTGAAGTGATAAAGGAAAGACGAAACAGCCAGAAACGTACCGTTAAGCAGATCGTCGGTCATATGGTTGATTCTGCGGCCAACAATACCCATCGCATGGTTTTCATGCAACACCGGAAAAGCCCTTTTAAATATCCTAACTATGCTATTCATGGCAACAACGACAAATGGATCGCCATTCAGGATTACCAGAATGAAGACTGGCAAAACCTGGTGAAGCTCTGGAAATACTCAAACCTGCATTGGGTACATGTGGCGGGAATTGTTGATCCCGGCAAACTTGGTAATCTATGGGATTTTGGAGAAGATAAACTTTTATCGCTCGAGGAAATGATTATCGATTACCCGCGGCATTTCAAATTGCATCTTGAAGAAATCAATGAACTATTAAACACCTAATAACAGCTGTTTATGATTGAATTCTAACCCGGTAACTCATCATAATTTCTTAACTTATAGAATCTTTTTTTACCACTTAAAACTTAACGACTATGAAACCAGCAATCTCATTGATTTCCGCAGTATCTGCAGTTCTGATGATGCTCCAGGGCTGCAATTTCAGTAAATCTGTAAACACCGATCTTCTAACCGGATTGACTACCGTTGGTAACGGATGACCTGTATGGCAGTTACACTGAAGGAATGGACTTTTCACCACTCTTACTGGCAGCTACTCTCACGGTTGCAACACCGATGCAATCTGACAACAACTATTTGCTGTCTGTAAAAGTCTGGGATAAGGAGGGCACAGGGACATTTACAGCAAAACTGCCTTTCGAAGTGGTTGCTAATGACCAAATCATTATTGAAAATAACCAGACTGCATATACAGAGGTTTACCTCTTCTCGGGAAACACCAACCAGGTCATAACCGACCAGAAAGTGGCTTTTGATGAAGAAGTATATCTCATATTTGAAGGACTTACAGGCTTCCTTGAACAAGAAGGAAATGCATATATCGGGATGAGTATGGTGGCAACCGACAACGCAGGTCACACCGTTCTGGCCAATGAGGATCTGCTTGAATCATATGAAGAGACAGGGATCTCTGTTAATGAGATCAAAGACCAGATATTTGCCAATATATCCTTTACCAAAGGAGTAGTCACCAATCCGGTCCACTGCGAAGTCGTTATTTATGATAAAAAAGGAGAAACCAGTATTACTGCGAAAACCGATCTGTCTGTTTACTAATTTCTGGCTGACCCGGTCAAGTTTACACCTGATCCGGTTAGGCTTGATGATATTAAGTCAGATGTTGATTTATTTCATTTATCGCCCAATCCGGCAACATATCAGTTAATCATCAACATGGTCGGCAATATAAATGGTATACTGTATATTTATGGATATGATGGCAGATTATACCACCAATCTGAGATTTATGAACAAATAAAAATAATTGATATCAGTTCATTGAACAGGGGTATTTATATTGTCAGCGTAAAAACTAAATACCGGACGGATCAGGGTACATTTATTAAATTGTAAATATAACAACCAACAAACCAGATAATTATGAATCCAAAGAAAAAAATCAACCGCAGGCAATTTGTCGGAACTACTGCCGCTGCAGCTGCATTTACTATCGTCCCCAGGCATGTTTTGGGGGGACTGAATTATGTTGCCCCCAGTGATAAGCTGAACATAGCATACATTGGAATTGGAACCCAGGGGATCAGGGAAATGGTACCGCTGTTATCAGATTCGGATATACAGATAACTTCCGTCTGCGACCCGAACAAGTTTACAACCGATTATGTCGATTGGTCACTTCATGGCGTCCGCAACAGCGTACGAGAACTTCTGGAAGATCCAACCTGGGGAGAAAACTTTGATGGAATTCCCGGGGGACGAGACATCGGCAAGGAAATAGTCGAGTCTTATTATGCGAAACAAAATACGAAAGGAAAATATTCGGGATGTGCTACCTACAGCGATTTCAGGGAGCTTCTTGAAAAGGAGAAAGATATTGATGCGGTGAAGATCATGACTCCCGACCATCTCCATGCAACCGTCTCAATTGCAGCCATGAATAAAGGAAAGCATGTTGTGATCCATAAACCCATAGCCAACAGGATGCATGAAGCAATGCTGACCATTGAAACGGCAAGAAAAACCGGAGTAAGCACACACCTGCTGGCCTTTAGTGATCGTAATGGATATGATGTTGCCCTGGACTGGATACAGCGGGGGGCTATTGGCAACCTGCTGGAAATACATAACTGGTCGAACCGACCGGTCTGGCAGCAGTGGACCGCTAATCCAACCGATAAACCACCTGTACCAGATGGATTTGAATGGGATCTTTGGCTTGGACCGGTACCCGACCGGCCCTATCATCCCAATTATACCCATGCAGTATTCCGGGGATGGTATGATTTCGGTGGCGGAAGTATTGCAGATATGGGACACTATAGTTTATGGCCCCTGTTCATGAAATTCGGTATCAACACGGCCCCTCTGAGCGCCAGGGCCTATGGGACAACCACCAGCATTACGGATAATAATGTGAGCAGGCGCGAAAATAACAACGTAGCCTTCCCCTACTCATGTATTGTAAAATTTAATTTCCCGGAGCAGGAGAAATTACCGGCATTTAAATTATTCTGGTATGACGGAGGTATAAGACCGGAAACGCCGGATGAGCTTGAGGCTGAAAATAAAGATCTCCCTGCAGAAGGAATGATGTTCGTCGGAGACAAAGGTAAGATCCTTGCCAGCTTTCTCTGTGATCAGCCCCGGATCATTCCCGAGAAAAAAATGATTGAGTTTACCGGTTCAGCAGAACCACCGGAAGAAAAATCAAATCGCAACCGGAGGGTCTGGATCGATGCATTTAAAGAAGGTGCCCAGTCACCCGGTACGTTCCTGAAGGCCGGTCCTGTAACGGAGACTATTCTGCTGGGAGCAGTTGCTTTGCGAGCAGGTAAAAAGCTGGAATACGATGCCCAAAACATGAAGATCACAAATGTTCCCGAGGCAAACCAATACTTCTTCAGGGAATACAGGAAGGGTTGGGAACTCTAGTAAACAATGGGATTACATGTAAAAAGTGCTGATATGATGCCTGTATTGGATAAAGCACTGAAGGATTTTGGTGCACAATTCAGGTGTATCGCTGCAGAGCATATTATTGAGTTGGAAACCGAGATAGAGGAGCTCAGAAGCAAATAGAAAATCGACAGCAGGGTATATCTGACAGATGCTTCAATCTGGGCCGAGGCTGCACGGGCACATGATGAATACTTCTCTGACATCCGGCAGGAATACCGGGAGGATGACCTACCGTGTTATATGAAAACTATTTTGAAACCCAAATAGTGACCGTTGGCTTTAAGTATAAATTCTGATCACAAATCCTTAATTTTTATATTCTTCACTATCAATGCTTTACAGGTCCGAGTATAAATTTCTCCCGCTTCTGCTTCGATATTCTCCCCATGTTATCATAAAGGGATAGAAAACGTTTTTCTAAAAAATGATTCGGCTGAATCTGAAACCGGCAGGACCTATACCCGGCCAGTATTGCAATCCTGCTAATGTTAAACTTAAAATCTAAATACATGAAAACTTTACAAAATGGACTCGTTCCATTAACACAAAATGAGCTGGTGGAGATAGACGGAGGATCTGTTCTGGGAACAATTATTGCTGCAATAGTCATAGCGTCTTGTTCCGAGATCATCAGCGACTGGGATAATTTCAAAGCTGGTTTATTCGGTAAAGCTGAATATAAAGGGTAATCCGGGAAACATCTGTATTAGTTAATTAATTCTAAAACTCATCATAATGAAAAATCCAATAAACAATCTGAATGAGCTTTCCGCTGATGAACTGACCAATACGTTGGGAGGTGGATTTGCTTTTGATGCCGGCAGGGCCATTCGGTTCCTGACAATCACTGCTTCCTATGGGGGGGCTTGTGGAGTTGGCACAGGCATGGCAATAATAGATTTCTGTTCAAACATGGTAATAAACAGTGCCTGAAAAAAACTACCATGAAAACAAAATCTACTGAAACAAACCTGGCGGAATTAACAGGCAATGAGCTCTCCGCCATTTACGGAGGTACAACGAAGCCAAATATGATATTTGTACCTATCGCATTAAGCATAAAACTTAGCGAATACCTATATGATCGATTAAAGGAGATCTTTAATGGATAATTTTTTTATTTCCGCAGAGGATGCAACCAAAAAGCCGCGCCTCTGCGGATTTTACTAATTCTGTTAAACCAAATCTAACTTAAAATGAGAAACAAAAAATTCCTGAAAAGTGTGATTGTCTTTATCCTTTCTTTTATCATCTTTTTTTTGATCTTCAGAAATTGGGACCTGCTTAAAACCTGGATATTCGGAGGTTAATTTTCATGGTAGATCCGGAACCGCTCTATACAAAAGAAAGTGTAAAAAGCACATTCCCGCATTACATCGGATCAATTACACTGCAAAGCAAAAATCTGTACATCATGATCCTGGTCATACTGCTTTTGATCCTGTCCAGTTTGCCGTTCATTAAGATTAACCTGTATGTCAGGGCTTCAGGTATCATTCGTCCCGGAACTGAAAAAACACCTGTCCATTCCCTTGTCTCGGGAATAGTTGCTAACGTAAATTTCTCGGAAAGCGATAAGCTGGATAAGGGTGAGATCCTGGTAGCGCTCGACAGAAACAGGAAAGAATATGAGCTGGAACAATTAAATTCATTGTCCACACAGATTATATCTGAAGTATATGACCTCGAAAACCTGCTGTCCGGCAGGCACAGGCAAATGCAATCGGTTAAATATAAACTGGAATATTTGGCCTTCTCCCAGCAGTCGGCCAGCCTTATGGAAAAACTAACCAAGGCAACAAAAGAGAAAAACCGGAATGAATCATTGTTCAGGGAAAAACTGATCAGTGAAAAGGAATTTGATGATCTGTCGTTTAAGGAGGCCCAGCTCAGTCAAGAGCTAAATCAATTCATCTATATGAAAAACAACCAATGGCAAAATGAGCTGGCAGAACTTCAGTTCAGGCAGAAACAGTACGAGGGACAGATCAATTGCCTGCTGGAGGACCTGAAACATTGTGAAATCCGCACACCTGTTTCAGGGATCATTGAATACCTCTCTCCCATTCATCCGGGTTCAAATATTCAACAGGGACAACAACTGGCCGTCATTAGCCCGGATACAGATATCATCGGAGAGTTGTATGTAACAACATCTGACATTGGTTTAATCTATCTGAACCAGCCGGTTCAACTGATCATCGATGCTTTCGATTACCGTGAATGGGGGACCATATCTGCTGCAATTACTGAAATTTCGGATGACTTTATAATCATCAATAATCAACCTGTTTTCCGGATCAGGTGTAAACTTGACCGGGTCAGCCTGGAATTGAAAAACGGATATACAGGATCACTGAAAAAAGGCATGACATTCCGGGCCCTCTGCCTTGTCAACCGGAAATCGATCTGGCAACTCATGACAGGCAAAATGAACGACTGGTTAAATCCCGCTCTGAGCAAATCGAACCATTTAACCGTCGCATCCAATGAAAAAATCCGTTAAGGTCAGGCAACAGGATATTACGGATTGCGGGGCAGCCTGCCTTGCATCAGTTGCCGGATGGTATGGATTACAGTTTCCCATTGCACGGATCAGGCAGTATGCTTCAACCGATCGGGTGGGAACAAATGTCCTGGGAATGATTGAAGCTGCAGAAAAACTTGGATTACTGGCCAAGGGAGTACGTGGCAGCAAGGATGCTGTCAAATCCATTCCTTTGCCGGCCATTGCCCATCTGAAATTACCGAATGGTCTCCTTCATTTTGTCGTACTGTACAAGATCAGCCGGTCATGGGTTGACTTGATGGATCCGGTCGATGGCAAAATGCACCGGAAGAAAACAGAGGATTTCTTATCCGTCTGGACCGGCATTTTAATCCTCGCTTCACCAATGCATCATTTCCGGGAAGGAAACTTTAAAATGCCCATGAGAAAAAGGATATTTCAGATTGTCCGTCCGGCTTCGGGACTAATCTTACAGGCCCTGACCGGGGCCTTTGCATTCAGCCTTCTGGGACTGGCTACTTCGGTTTATGTACAGAAAATAATTGATCATATTCTTCCCGGCCAAAACACAAACCTGCTAAACCTGCTGAGTATCATCATGATAATATTATTGTTTTTCCGGATATTCATCGGTAGTAGTAAAAGCATCTTCCTGATGAAGGCCGGACAATATATCGATGGGGCACTCATTCTCGGATATTATCGCCACCTGCTATCACTCCCCCAACTCTTCTTCGATACCATGAGAACCGGGGAAATCCTTTCCAGGATCAATGATGCAGTCAAGATCAGACATTTTATCAGCGAAGTATCTATCGACCTGATTGTAAATGTTTTCATCATTGTGTGCACCCTTATATGTTGCCTTTTCATTTCGTTGAAAGCCGCGTTGATAATATTGATCGCCCTCCCCTTGTATGCTTGTATCTACTATGTTTTCAATGCTTTCAACAAGAAAGTGCTGAGACAGGTCATGGAGCGGTCCGCAGATCTTGAGTCTCAACTCGTGGAATCCATCCAGGGAATGCGTACAATTAAAACACTATCTCTTCAGGAGTTTTCAAATAACCGCACTGAGACAAACTTTATTGAGCTTCTCAGGGTAGGTTTCAGGGGTGGGAAATTTGCCATCAATGCAAATTATCTGACAAGTTTAATAACGGGATTAACCATTATTATTCTACTGTGGTCTGGCTCTTACCATGTCATGGATCTTGATCTGACACCTGGTGAACTGATGATGTTATATACACTTTTCGGATATATGCTCGGGCCGGTAAACAGCCTCATCTCAATGAATAAAACTATTCAGGATGCATTGATAGCCGCCGACCGCCTGTTCCAGATCCTCGACCTTGAATGCGAAAAAATGCATCAGCAATCTGTTGACATCACAAGACAGGAAATCGGGTCCATTTCATTCTATCATGTGGCTTTCCGGTATGGCAGTCGCGCTAATATCTTTGATGGCCTTAATTTTAATATGGAAGCAGGATGTACGTATGGCATTGTTGGCGAAAGCGGATGTGGCAAAAGTACTATCGTCTCCCTTTTAATGAAATCATACCAGATTCAATCAGGAAAAATCATGATCAATAAAATCGGCCTTGAAAACATCAATACCAGGAGCCTGAGGGAAACCATTGGATTGGTCCCTCAAAACATTGATCTCTTTGCCGGAAGCATTTTAGAAAACATAGCTCCGGGAGTTACTGAGCCCGACTTATACAGGATCCTTAACCTGTGCCAACAGTCAGGCTTACAGCAACTTATCGATAAACTCCCGGACGGGATCAATACACTGACCGGAGAGTATGGTATTCATTTATCCGGAGGCGAAAAACAAAAACTGGCACTGGTAAGAGCATTATACAAATATCCCCAGGTTCTTATCCTCGATGAGGCAACTTCCTCAATGGATGCCCATTCTGAATCATATCTTATTAAAATATTGGATCAATTAAAGGAAGCTGGAAAAACAATCATAATTATATCCCACCGGTTAAATACCATCAAAACTGCTGACAGAATAATTTGTATTCATGAAGGAATGGTAGCTGAAGAAGGCAGCCATGAAGAACTACTCGCCAGCCAAGGATTCTATTATCATCTCTGGAATAAGCAAAACCGTGAGTAGTGAGTAGTGAGTCGTGAGTCGAAAGAACATGCAACCTGTACCCTGCAACCTGCAACCTTCCAAGATATTTACATTATCTTTAGATCCTAAATCAATTCTGATGGAACCCGCAAGCTTTAAGCCATACCCCACTATTGGCCAGGCATTTGGCATCTTTGGATTATACATTGTTTTTGCATCAGGTATTGGACTCATCGTTCCGGTCATTTTCCATCTGTTTGATTATGAAAACATGCCATTGATAAACCTGTTGGGTTATACGATAGCGGGTATCCTTACCATATGGGTTGCTGTAATGTTTAAGAGAAAAACAGCCGGCCCCGGTCCAATCGTAATATTTGGTGATATGCCAATCCTACTGGCCATTTTATTGCTTGTCCTGACACCTGCTATAGCTATTGTCATTGAACCGCTCAGCCTGCTCATCCCGGTACCCGAATTTGTCGAAAAATTATTTGCCTTACTGCTGAATAAAACCATCTTTACCGGTATTATGGTGGTGGTTGCGGCTCCCTTAATCGAGGAGGTTCTTTTCAGGGGAATGATCCTGGACGGCTTTCTGAAACGTTATTCACCATGGAAAGCAATCCTTTGGTCGAGTGTAATTTTCGGATTATTCCATTTAAATCCCTGGCAATTCATCCCGGCCTTTATTCTTGGCGTTTTAATGGGGTATGTCTATTGGAAAACAAGATCTCTGTGGCTCTGTATATTCATTCATTTTATCAACAATGGACTGTCTTATCTGGCCCTCTTCTTTGTGGATGAGCAAACTACAGCTGTAGCGGATCTTTTTTCCGGGCGAAGGGATTACCTGTTGTCATATTTTATCTCAGTCGGGATAGTTGTTTTAGGTGTTCTCTGGTTGATACGATTGACAAAGACACAAAACCATCAAATTATATCAAATGGATCTGAAGATTAAAGACCAGTTATTTATCGTGACCGGTGCTTCGAGTGGCTTTGGAAAAGAGATTACCATAGCACTGGCTAAGGAGGGCGCCAGGGTCATTGCAGTGGCCCGTCGTTCAGAAATATTGAACAAAATGGCCGGTGATCAATCGACCATTGAACCGTTTCCCGGAGATATAATGGATTCAGCCACCATCAGTGCACTTAAGGATTATGTTGGTGACCGACCATTGAAAGGGATACTGGTTAATGCTGCCGGCCCGCCGACCGGTTCCTTCCTGGAAACAAACATGGAAGATTGGGACAAAGCCTACCAGTCAATCCTAAGATGGAAGATCGAACTCACAAAAACCTTCCTTCCTCAACTCAGGGAACAGAAGTATGGCCGGCTGGTCTATATTGAAAGCATGTCGACCAAGCAACCTGTTCCAAACCTGGTTTTAAGCACCTCTCTCAGGCTGGCGGTAACCGGGTTTGTTAAAACCCTGGCGGATGAGGTGGGAAAAATGGGGATCACTGCCAATATCATGGCACCCGGATATCATATGACACCCGCGGTTGACCGTGTGATCCAGAAGCAAAGTGAGGTAAAAGGGATCACCTTTCATGAAGCGAAAAAAATGATTGAAGACGACATTCCTGTCGGGAAGGCCGGCGATCCTAGGAGCTTTGCCTCTCTGGCTGCCTGGCTGCTTTCACCCTGGTCGGAATACATCACCGGACAAACCATCAGTGTGGATGGCGGCGTGATCAGGGGAATCATGGGATAAAAACTGACAGGGTGATTGCCTGCCCGGATAATCTTACAAAAAACAACTGGGGTGTCTACATTGTTAATAATACGTTAAAGCCAGAGGGTATATATTAAAAAACAATATCTTGTTAATAAACCAATTGCATGTTTCTTCAGGCATTTATAATTTTGCGGTGTAATTAAAAGATGCAGCTCCAACGTAACATACTGATAGCCATTTTACTACTGTTCTCAAGTGCAGCATTAACTGCGCAGCAATTTGGTTTTCACAATTTTTCACTGGAAGAAGGATTGCCTCAGACAGAAGTCTTTGCCCTGATACAGGATACAAAAGGAAGTATCTGGGTTGGGACTAACGGAGGAGGCCTGTCAAGATTTACCGGACAAAATTTCGAAACATATACTACCCAGGATGGAATGGCAAGCAACCAGATATGGTCATTGTTTGAAGATTCCCGTGGAAATCTCTGGATGGGTTGTTCAAATTATATCACAAGTTATGACGGTGTGTCCTTTAAAAATTATGGTGAAGCCCCTGTTCCTTTCCTGAGAAATTATATTCTTTTCCATGAAGACCCTGATGGAAATATTTGGTCAATCTCTAATGATGAACAGTCTGGACGCCGCCTGCTGAAAATTGAAAATGATTCAATCATTGATTATACCGGAAATTTTCCTGATTTAACCGACAATAATGCCATTCTTTTCGGATTCCGGTCAGAGTCGGACGGTACGATGTACCTCCCCACACTGAACGGTTTGTATGAGTTGAATGCTGGAAAGGTAACCCTTTCCAGCCTGAATCAGCGGGATGAATTAAACGGGGGCATAATCGCTTCTTTATTTCGCGACGACGAGTACCTTGTGCTGGCATTAATTACCCCGAATGACCGGAGATTCTGCACCTTCGACGGAAAACTTATCCAAATGGTTGAAACACCTTCTACTGCTTGGTGGCAGGGTGTTGGCAGGTATTTTAAAGACAGCAAGGGAAGGCAGTGGTTTGGGACCAATGGCCAGGGTATAGCAATGAGGGAAACCGATCAGGCCGACTTTCAGTATTTCAATCAGAATAATGGACTTCCAAGCGATTTCGTACTGAGTTTTCTTGAAGACCATGAAGGGAATATCTGGATGGGTACCCAGGGAAATGGTATCATTAAATACAGTAAAAGTAATTTTATTGCTTACAACTTCGAGAATATAATACAGGGGGATGTGGTAAGATCAATATACCAGGATTCTCAAGGTAATCACTGGTTTGGTCTTGCAGGGACAGGTTTTGTAAAATACGATGGGGAGAATTATACTGCATATCAAAACTCCCGGTTTCCCGGATTAAACATGGTCAGGGACTTTGTTGAATTATCACCCGGCAAATTACTGGTTGTCTCCTTCGGTGGTCTTTTCCACCTGGAAAACGGCAACCTGACATCGGTTAATAACCAGTATGGATTCAGAATTCCTCTTCCCTTTTCAAATGCCCTAAGGGATGAGAATACCATATGGATATCCACACAGGGTGCCGGATTGTTTAAAATAACCGATGGACAACAAGAACAATTCAGCATGGCCAATTCTGATCTGCCGAGTAACCAGATCCATAGCCTGTTTCAGGATGACCATGGAAATATCTGGGCCGCCACAAACAGCGGAATATCTAAATACGATGGAGAAGAGCTTAAAACATATACAATAGATGATGGATTAAGCAATAACATTATCATCCAGATCACCCAGGATAATTTTGGCAAATACTGGATCGCATCTTTTGGTGGCGGAGTCAATATTTTATCAGGAGGCCAGTTCAAACATCTGACCACGGAGGATGGATTATCCTCAAATATCATTTATTCAATCCTTACCGACCCTAACGGAGATATCTGGGCGGGAAGCCAGAACGGGGTAGATAAAATAGTTCTGGATGGAGATGGTCAGTTAAAGGAAATAATCCACCATGGTGTATATGATGGATTTACTGGAATTGAAAACAATGGGGCGGCCAACTTTGTGGATCGGGATAATAATTTATGGTTCGGGACCGTCAAAGGGGCCATGCGCTATGACCCGAATCAGATTGAAATAAATACGGTACCCCCTTTTACCCACATTACGAAAGTGAAACTGTTCTTCAATGAAGTCAACTGGAGAAGCGGTGATTATGATGATTGTTGCACCAATGTATCGGCCTGGTTTGCCCTGCCCGAAAATCTTGTTTTTCCACACGACAGCAACCACCTTTCTTTTGAATTTGAAGCTTTAAGCTACCAGGTCCCTGAAAAAGTTAAATACCAATGGAAGCTCGAAGGTCTCGACAAAGAATGGTCACCCATCACCACCAAAACCGAATGTGTATATCCCAATATACCTCCCGGAGAATACACATTTTTAGTCAGGGCCCAGAACAACGATGGCATCTGGACAGTTGATCCGGCTAAGTTCTCTTTTGTTATTAATCCACCCTGGTGGGGAAGATGGTGGTTTATCCTGCTGGTTTCAATCGTCATCCTGGCAACAGTTGCAATCATATTCAGGATGCGGATCCAAATGATAAACGCCAAGAAAGAAGAACTCGAGGTCATGGTGAGGGAAAAAACAGCCGAGATCCTGAAGAAAAATACTATGCTGGAACAACAGAAAGAAGAAATTCTTGTCCAGTCAGAAAATCTCCAGAAAGCATATGATGACCTGGAGAATCTGAGTGATATCGGCAAAGTAATTACTTCTCAATTGTCAGTTGAGAAAATCGTTGATGCTGCCTATCTTTCCATTAATGAATTGATGGAAGCCAATGTGTTTGCCATCGGGATTGTTAATCAACAGGATCATACCATTGAATTTCATGGAGTAAAGGAAAAATATGAAACCCTGCCACCAATCATTTTATCACTTGACGATGATTTAAGACTCTCCACATATTGTGTAAAAAGCAGAAGCGAAATTTTTATTAATGATTTTGAAAAGGAATACAAAAGATATCTGCCCAGCATTACACCCCCGGGAGAGGCCGGAAACTCTTCCTCCATTATTTATCTCCCCTTGCTGATTAATAAAAGGGTTGAAGGAGTGATCACCGTACAGAGCTTTAATAAAGATGCTTACACTGAATATCATTTGAATATACTTCGGAACCTGGCTGTGTATACAAGGATAGCTATGGAAAACGCAACTGCCTATCACCGGATCCAGGAGCAGAAAAACCATCTTAAGCAGGCCAATGAGGACATCAGTGAGCAGAAGAAGAAAATCGAAATGGTTAACCAGGAACTCGTTGAGTTGAACAATGAAAAGAACCACCTTATCGGTATCGTAGCTCATGATCTTCGCAACCCGCTCACCAGTAGTCTGAGCATTGCCAGTAACCTGAAAATGAATGCTGCGCATCTCAAAGACGAAGACAAAAAGAGTGTTGACTTCCTGGTCAATTCACTGAACCGTATGAACAGTATGGTTTCTAAAATACTTGATATCAGGATGATCGAAGAGAATAAGATCAACCTGAATTGTGAACAAACCGATTTTGGGAAAGTGCTGGAAGAGGTTTACAAAAACTTCCAGGACCGGGCTATTAAGAAAAAAATCCAACTCCACCTCGAGAACAAGAAACTGTATGCTATTGCCGATCGCAATTACCTCACCCAGGTTTTTGAAAATCTCCTGTCCAATGCTATTAAGTTTTCCCCACCGGAAAGAAATGTTTGGATCAAGATGGAAGAACAAAATGGTGAAATCCTGATAAATTTCAAAGATGAAGGTCCGGGACTGACAGAGGAAGACAAAAAACTTATATTCAGGAAATTTCAGCGATTAAGTGCACGGCCATCTGCAGGTGAGAAATCCACCGGGCTGGGTTTATCTATCGTAAAAAAATACGTTGATATTATGGGCGGCAGGGTATGGTGTGAAAGCACACCCGGAGCAGGCGCCAATTTTTTTGTATCCTTTCAAAAAGCCACCTAAATAACTTCGATAAAGACGGCGACCGCCAGCAGAAGGTCTACTCCAAGCACAGTAAAAACATTGCTTCCCAATGCCGGTACAAGTTGCTTCAGATCATCACCATGTTTAATTGCTGTTATGCATGCCTTGATTGCCAGCGGTCCAGGCAGAAGAGCAAGGTAAATCCAGAAGGAAGAAATTCCAATAATAGGCATCATTACAATGATCGCAAAACTCGCAAACATCCCCAGTGTATAAATATACGATGCAATCTTCCAGCCAAACCGTATAACGAGGTGATTCCTTCCACCCTGCCTGTCGGCTTCGAAATCAGGGAACTGGTTAATTAGTAACAATAAAGAGGTCAATATACCGGGGGGAATGGCGATCCATATAACTTCTGCGGGCAGCAATTGTGCGAGAGACATTTCCGGACTGGCAGTCATTGAAATGTAGGCACCCAATACAACAAGGCTGCCAAGTGACAGACCTGCAAATAGTTCACCCAGCGTATGTTTTGTAAGAAAATTAGTATAGAACAATATTGATAAGGCTCCGAACAGCGAAAGAACAATAACTATCCAGTGTGATACCACGGTAAAATAAATACCAATCGCCAACGATATGAGTAGTGTGGTCACGCCCACTATAAAAACTTTCCTGGGCTGTGTCAGGCCTTTGATCAGCATAGAACTGCCGCCACTGAAAGGGGTTTTGGGGGTACTGAAATCAATTTTTGTTTTGAAATCAGAATATTCGTTAAACAGGTTAACAGAGATGTGTGACAGCACAACTCCAATAATCAGCAAAACAGCATGCAATCCACTAAAACTTGATCCACTTGCCGATGGATATTTAAGCGCAAAGGCCAATCCTATGATAACTAAAAATGCAGCGAGTACAAGAAAATTTGCCCTTATCTGAGCCATCCATACTTTGAGCTTCCCGGGGTTTTCCATTCGACAAAGGTTAAGTGATTAAAGATTCGCAAACATAATAAAAAAAACTAATCCTTTAGTGCTGAAATTTCAAAGGGAATAATTTCTTTATTGCTCTTATTAAACAACTCACTGGTTTTTTTATAATTCATCGTAAGTCCAAGTAAATACCCTCCACCGCCAGAACCACACAACTTAAGGTAAAACTGGTTACTATTCAATCCCTCCTCCCATATTTCTTCGTATCTATCCGGTATCATCGGGCAGAAAAACTGTAATTGTATCGCAGATAGTTCTCTGAAACACTCCAGCACAGATGATTGCTCACCTGCCAGGATTTTATTGATCAGGCAATTAGTTACAGGTATCAGATCTTTAAAAAACATTCGTTGAAATTCCTGCTCTTCCATTCTTTCTGTGAAGTATTTTACCAGGGGATTCGTTTTAGCGGGGATTTTTGAATCTAACAAAAAAAATGTCAGGTCAGGTCCCATTTCAGGTATTTCAGCTATCGATAAAGATTCATCCGATTTAAGTATTAATGGTTTGTTAACCAGGCAGCTTGCCGGATCAATCCCCGAGCTCTTACCATGAAAATGCGATTCTATAACAGATAAGGTGTGCTTCACATTTTTCCAATTGGCTTGTGACAAATCCGGCCCGGGAGATATGACCGGCTCACAATAACTCTCATAAACCGCGGCTGTCAGGGCCCCTGAACTTCCAAGACCATAGGAGAGTGGTATATCAGATAGAAATATCATTCCATTATCTAAATCCTCCACAAATTTATTGTAATGGAATTTTTCTGTTAGCAATCCGTCATAAATGCACTGTTGTATATAGTTGCCGAGATCGTGCAGCTCAAGCTGCGATTGGCGGCTGACCACTTCTGATGCTTCCCCTGCCATGAAAAACGATCCGGAAAACTTCCTGAAGGGAATAGTCAGGGCAGGGCCGTTCAATATAACCGAGTACTCTCCAATTAACAGGATCTTGGCATAATATTGCTTATCCATACAATGCATATAACGATTAATTTATCATATATGGGGTATGATTTAAATTACAAATAAAATTAAAACTACTAAAACAATAACACATTTCAATTCGTTATTGTTGATAACATGTTCTCACGGGAAAGTTGCTAATTTTGAATTTGTATGTTTATTTGCTATTTTCGTATCAAACTTAATAATCATGGCACACGGTCATATAGATGCCCATGAGGCAATCAAGAAGAAATTCCAGCAGAGAAAATACCATTTACCGGTTATCGGACACTTTGCTGATAAAAGCATCAGGTTTAATTCTATTATGGAAGCAAGCAAGGTTACCGGCATTTATCCGACATTGATCTTTGAAGCATGTATCGGCAAGATATATAAGGCAAAAAACACACATTGGGAATATGTCAAAGGTAATCACTACCTGAAATACAAGGCTTTTTATATCAGGACCCAGGAGAGTTACACGCGGGTTGGCGGATTCAACGGATAATAAAATATTCTATAAAAAAAAAGGGCCGAAATTTTCAGCCTTTTTTTTATCATCCCGAATTTACCTGCCGGCAGGAAGGAAGGTTTCGGGATCTATTTCTTTTCAACCGTAATACCCGGCCAGTCATCGGTTCTGAACGGAGAAGCGGGTAATCCTTCCACATTATACAGGTTCACATCATCGGGATTGGTCGCCCAGCCATATCTGACAGCAACAGGTTGCCCGACCTTATCACTGAAGACCACCACCTTATTGTTTTCAACATAAGCTTTGGCCCAATAAAATTTCTTGTCGGCCCCGGCAATGGTAAATCCTTTTAAATAACCATAGTGATCACATATCTTTAATCCACCTCCGACATTATCAAACTCAATGACGGCTTTATCGCCGGTGACGGTGATCGATTTATACAAGGGTCCGGAATATACAATATCCTCGCCATAGGCTACGGCCAAGGCAGATAAACCCAATCTCCTACCCACATCCTGTTTGTTCGTTGGATGTATATCATCGGCCTCACCAATATCAATAATCACTGCCATTCCGGTATTTGGTAATTCAAGTGCCATGGTTTGTGCCTCACGCAACTCAGCCCAGTCGCTTTCACCAGGCTCATCGACCGGTTGCCTGAAATTGGCCAGTTGAACAAAGAAAAAGGGCATATCAGGATTGCTCCAGTTTTTTCTCCAGTCTTTAATCAGCATAGGGAATAATGTCTGGTATTGATGAGCCCTCCCGGCATTGGATTCTCCCTGGTACCAGATGGCTCCTTTGACAGAATAATTCAGGAAAGGATGGATCATACCATTGTAAAGCAGTGTTGGATTACTATTCGGGCCCACAAAATTCCTTTCCTCAACAGTAATTTCCGCCCTGCTGATCCTGAATAACCATTTTCCTGCAAGCGATTGTACAAAACTCCCTGATGTGACCTGCAGATTTTCGGGCTTGCCATGAAATCCACCACCACCTCCGGTATCCTCAACACGCACAGTCACAACATTCTTTCCCTCCTTTAATATTTCAGGAGACACATTATAGATCCTTGGAGCATCGTACTTATCAGTCATTTCGCCCACAAGTTTTCCATTTACCAAGGTCATATCGCTATCATCAATCGGACCCAGTTCCAGTGTAATCCCACTATTAGCAACCTCCTTTTCAAGGTGAAACTCCTTTCTGAACCAGACAACACCGTCAAGGCCTTCCAATCCGGCCCCTTCCCATAATTGTGGAAGCTCCATTTCCTTCCATTTGCTTACATCCAGATCAGAAGCTGCCCATAGCGGCTTACCATCTACAATTCCTTCTTCTTCAGCGCCGAATGAGTCAAGAAGCTCATTCATCTTTGCCTTTCGCCTGGCTACTTCCTCTTTCGGATCATAGCTTTTGAGGTTTTCCACCCGGTCTTTAAATTCCTGCAACTGACCCACCGACTCTCCGCTGATCCAGGTTTCTACTATGGTTCCACCCCATGCGGTTTGCAGTAAGCCAATAGGAATATCGAGACTTTCATGCAAATGACGGCCAAAAAAATAGCCAACAGCAGTAAAATTGCTTATGGTTTCTGGACTGCATTCTTCCCAGGTTCCATTATCCACATCGTCTACCGGTTCAAATTGAACATTATGAGGTGTATGGAACAGCCTAATCTCAGGATACTTTGCATTGGCAATTTCCTCTTCGTAATTATTCGACCTGATAACCGACCATTCCATGTTCGATTGGCCGGAACAAACCCAGACATCACCCATCAGAATGTTTTCGAGAGTAATGGTATTTTTTCCTTTGATGGTCATGGTATATGGACCACCGGCTTTCATGGATGGAAAGGATACAACCCATTTCAGGTCTTTTCCTGTCCTGGCTGTCCTGGTTACACCGTTGAATGTAACTGTGACCTTTTCGTTTTTATCCGCCCAGCCCCAGATATTAAATTCTGCATTTCTTTGCAGGACCATGTTGCTGCTTAAAATACGGGGCAATTTCACATCTGCATTAGCCTGCAGAAACAGGAATGATAAAAACAGTGCAAATAAAAAATTAACTTGTCTCATTGTAAATAGATATTAGTATTGGTTTTTAATTAATTGTAGTTGCGGGTTGCGAGTTGCGAGGCACGAGGTGTGAAATGCATGATTAACAATTGCATAATGTTTAGATTTTTGGCTGTCCGTTAAATGTCCTCAATGCATTAAACATGGCAATGACATTTTCAATCGGTGTTGTGGCCTGAATATTATGAACCGAATTAAAGATAAAACCACCCTGTTCAGAAAATATCTCACAAGTCTTACTCACTTGTTTATCAACCTCTTCAGGTGTCCCAAACGATAAAACTTTCTGCGTATCTACCCCGCCACCCCAGAATACAAGGTCGTTTCCATATTCCTTTTTTAAATGTGCCGGATCCATTCCGGCTGCACTGATCTGAACCGGGTTAATAATATCAAATCCTGATTCAATGAAGTGTTTCATGAGTGGTTCGACTGCCCCGCATGAGTGCTTGAATGATTTCCAGGAGGTATTCTCATGGATCCAGTTGTTCAACTTCTTATAATAGGGAGCATACAGATCATCAAAAGTATCGGGACCGCAAAACTGGGTATCCTGCGTTCCAAAGTCTGTCCCGCAAAGGAAAACAGCATCTACCTTATCGCCAGCTAACCGGTTGATCTTATTAAGATTAGCTATGGCGATATCTGTTTGCTTTTCAAATAGCTGGTGAAGATAATCGGTCCGCATAACGGTCGACATATACCATTCTGTTATATCCCGGATCCCTTTCGGATGTTTCAGGTTGACGGCAGGCACCAGGGCAATATCTCCAATGGCTGTGCCCCCGAAGGATGCCACAACCGAACGGCCGGATTCAGCAGCACTTTCAATTTTTTCCTTCCAGTAATTTAGATCTTCATCCGATACCGGACTGAATTCTTCCAGGTTATCTTCCACATTAAGGTTTGTATCATCGATTGGTTCCTGCCGGATTATGGCATCAAAGAAGAAACCGGCCTTTGGCATTTTACCGCTGGCTGGAACGGAAGTATCCCCTTCAGGAAAAATGAGGAGATCACCATTTTCATCCAGTTTGGTATTAAATTCACCCGGGAAAAGTACTTCCTGTCCCCAGAAGGTCCTGAATTCTCTCCAGCCTTCATTTTTTATCCCGAACATGTTTTTGCTCCCGATCACGCCAATGGTGTCGATGCCGAGGGCTTCAGCCAGATCGTCTTCCATCTCACCCAGCATCTGGTATGGTTCAGGAACCTTAACAGGCTTTTTTTCAAAACCGAAATAGTCCCTCAATTTCTCAACAATTATAACATGTATCCCGGTTACGGCAGTTGAGCTGAAATCAAGGGGAATACGGTCTGGCGTCTTGTGAGACAGCGCAGTAAGCACTCGTTCACGGGAAGTCATAGAATAGAATTTTTACGGATCAGAAAGATAGCAATTTTCGTTGAAGATTCTATCGCCAAGTTGCAGGTTGCAGGTTTGTGTGGGTGCCTGGCGCCGGGTAGAATGTTTTATAATCTTTCATAGCAGATCACACTCATAACCCCCTCCCACACCCTCGGATCACCAATCACCGATCACCGATCACCGCATTACCCGTGCATTGCCTTTCCAGATGCTCCACACCTGTTCTTCATCGGCCGGCTGGGCATAGTCGGTCAGCAATGTGGTGGCCAGGGCGCCACACGCCCAGCCAAA
The DNA here is from genome assembly GCA_016783865.1 of Bacteroidales bacterium. The sequence continues at coordinate 2,739 of JADHVS010000028.1, read as the reverse complement.
CTGGATCCATTTCTCAGGCTCCCAATCTTTAAGAATAGCATACAACAAGCCGCCAACAAATCCGTCTCCTCCGCCAATACGATCCAGCACATTGATCTCACGGGGATCAGCCACAAACCACTTATCGCCTACTGAAACAATGGCACCCCATAAATGAAGATTGGTACTGATAACCTCACGCAGCGTGGTAGCAAAAACCTGAGTATCGGGGAATGCCTTTTTTGCCGTATTGATCAATCCCTTGAATCCGTCAATTTTGGCCTTGAGATCATCCCCGCCGGCTTCAGGCCCTTCGATTCCCAGACACAACTGAAAATCCTCCTCATTTCCAACAAGAATATCGGATACAGAAGCAATCTCTGCAAACATCTCATGCAATTCCTTCTCCCTTCCCTCCCAAAAACTGGCCCGGTGGTTCAGGTCGAAAGAGATCCTGGATCCGTATTTTTTTGCTGCACGGGCTATCTCAAGACAAAACTGCCCCGTATCAGGAGACAAGGCCGCGATCAATCCCGACATATGTACGATCTTAACACCCTCTTCGCCAAATATGCGGTCCAGGTCAAAATCCTTTACATTCAGGGTACGTCCCACTTCTCCGGCACGGTCATTGAACACGCGGGGACCCCGTGATCCAAATCCGCTGTCAGCAATATTGATCTGGTGCCGGTACCCCCATGGACCACCCTGCTCCACTTCAGGTCCCTCGTAATCCATGTGCCTGCCAGCCAGGTTATCTTTGATAAGCTGAGCAACAGGACTGTCCTTTACAAATGTGGTCAGCACTTTTACCGGCAATCCGAGAAAAGAGGATACACTGCCTACATTGGTTTCAGCACTTGTGGCTTTAAAAATGAAAGTATCGCTGTTATGAACCGCCTGTCCGTGCAGGGGACTCAGGCGTGTTCCCATGGATGTGGGCGTCAGTAAGGCATATTTCGCATTATCAAGAAGCTTCATAGAATTTAAAGTTTATTTAAAGTATTAATGTACATTGAATAGTCTACAAGTCTCGAGTCTTCGAGTCCTCCAGTAATAGCCTTCAAGTCTTTCAGTCAAATTCCTGACTTGCAGACTTGTGGACTCGTGGACTTGAAGACTTGTAGACTCTTATCTATCAACCCGCGCTCCCCCACCCCCCATTAATTTTTGCACCTCCTCCAGGGTAGCCATACTGGTATCGCCCGGTGTGGTCATGGCAAGGGCTCCGTGGGCAGCCCCGTATTCAACCGCTTCAAGCGGATCATTTTTCGTAAGAAATCCGTAAATGAGTCCCGAGGCAAAACTATCTCCCCCTCCTACGCGGTCAAAGATCTCAAGATCATCCCGCTGGGTGGCTTCATAAAAGTCTTCCCCGGCCCAGCAAATGGCTCCCCATGAATTGACAGTGGCCGATTTCACTTTTCTGAGCGTGGTGGCTATCACCTTAAAATTGGGATAGGCGCTTGTGGCCTCAACTATCATTCCCTTATACCCGGCAACATCGAGCTCTGAAAGGTCATCATCAAGGCCTTTCACTTCAAATCCGAGACAGGCAGTAAAATCTTCTTCGTTCCCAATCATCACATCCACATATTTCGCCAGGTTCTTATTGACCTCTTGCGCTTTTGCCTGTCCCCCGATAGATTTCCACAATGATGGACGATAATTCAAATCATATGAAATAATTGTGCCATGCTTGCGGGCAGCAACCATTGCCTCCTCTATCACCTGGGCAGTTGACCCAGACAGTGCCGCAAAGATGCCGCCGGTATGAAACCATTGTGCACCTAACTCTCCGAAAATATATTCCCAATCGATATCTCCTTTCTTCAATTGAGATGCGGCAGTATTTCCCCGGTCGGAAGTCCCCTGAGCCCCGCGAATACCAAATCCCCTTTCAGTAAAATTCAGGCCATTCCTTACGGTCCGGCCTATCCCGTCATAAGGAACCCACTTGATCAGTGAGGTATCAACCCCTCCCTGCATAATACCATCCTCGATCAGCCGGCCAATTGAGTTGTCGGCAAAGGCAGTCACAACAGCTGTTTGAAGGCCGAAACACTTCCTCAGACCACGTGTCACATTATACTCACCACCACCTTCCCATACCTTGAATTCACGAGTGGTAGTGACCCTGCCAGCGCCCGGATCAAGCCGCAACATGACTTCACCCAGGGAGACACAGGCATATTTACATTTGCCCGGATCTTTGATGTTTAATACACTCATTGTATATCGTTTTTAAATGGTCAGCCCCTGAGACCAAAATCATTTAATTTTTTTGCATTACACAATATAGGTCGAGGCAGATGTGTTTCCTCCCCGGCCGGTCCAGTTGGTATGAAAAAACTCCCCCCTGGGCCTGTCCACACGTTCATAAGTGTGTGCACCGAAATAATCACGCTGCGCCTGCAATAAATTGGCAGGTAGCCGCTCACTCCTCAAACCATCATAGTAGCACAGCGCCGCCGACAAAGCCGGTACAGGAATACCATATTGCATTGCTGCCGCAACAACCCTGCGCCAGCTGGCCTGGGCCTCATCAATTCTTTCTTTAAAGAACGGATCCAGCAGTAAGTTACTCAAATCAGGATTCTTATCAAATGCTTCTTTAATATTACCCAGGAATGCCGACCTGATAATACAGCCTCCCCTCCACATCAGGGCGATGCCTCCATAATTCAGCTTCCAGCCATACTCTTCTGCAGCAGCTCTCATCAATACGTATCCCTGTGCATAGGATACTATTTTCGAAGC
>JADHVS010000027.1 GCA_016783865.1 Bacteroidales bacterium | reverse complement strand
CTTTCTCTACATTAACAGCGAAATTTGCCCTGCGAAGCTTGGGCAGGATCTGAACTTTAATTTCCTCGAACGCAGCGGAAATATTTTTGATCTCCTTTTCCCTGACGACGGGATCAGAATACATGGAAAGAACACGAAGTATCAGATCCTTGTCTGTAATCGTACTCTCTTCCATTAACTTCTTAAATCCATCCCAGTCTTCAGGAGTAGACATTAGAGAGAAGAATTCCTTTTCTTCAGGAATTTGGATTTTTGATTTGGTAATTGTATTCTTCAGGTACTTGCTTGCCGAACTTCCCCTGTTACCTGACAGCTTTGTGTTCAGATCTTCTTTTCCGTCTGGTGAAGCATAGGCAGAAATGCCAATTCCCTTCATTTCAACTCTTTCATTTTCATTCGCAGCGATCAGGAATTTCTTCATTCCATCAATGTCTTCCTGCTTTAACTCTGAGTCCCTTACATCATATCTGTTTATAACATAATGGATATCGGCCTGATAGGCTTCAGGGACAATCCGTTTAAAATTATCGCCGAAAAAGATGGGTTTTGGATCGATGGTCACCAGGAGCGGAGTGGTTATAATACCATCGGCGATCTTTACAGGAGGAAGCGCTACCTTCTTACTCCCTACTGTGGCATCTCCCTTTACAAATAATTCAGATTTCATCATATCATCGGCATAATCAAAGGTGGTTTCATACTTAAAACTACCACCAGTGGTAAATGAAATGACCTTATAATTATCCTCAACTGCTTCACCCTGAAGCGTTTCAGATTTAAGGTCGGTTTCACCACCTTCATACTTGATGAAAGGAGTAGCAACAACAATTGCTTTTTTATGGAAATACTTTTCCGGATATTTTACATCAATGGTCAGGGCTACCTTGCCACCATGGGTTTCGAGTGGATCAGGTGTCACCGTGTATTTGACCAGAGACGCATTGTCAGCCATTTTTTGTGGCCCACCGCAACTCACTATGAGCAAGACGGCTACAAAAAGAGATGCTAGGATTTTAATTTTTCTCATAATTACTTGGTTGTTAGTTTAATTAATTCTTGTTAAGGTATAGTAAATACAAACTTAATAATGTTTTTTTATATTAAAAAATAGTTTGAATAGAAAATACCCTTGTATTCTAGGGTATTTGGACCTTTGAAATACCATAGTTATAGGTTTCATTAAATATTATTTCTTCCAGTTTATCATAATCCTTCGGATCCCCTATGAAATCAATGTTTGACCTGTCTACATAGAGTATTCTCATGTCTTTTCTTGATTTCAGGTAGATCACATAGTTTTGATGAATATGTTCGAGATAGTCACATGTTATACTTACCTCATATTCTCTTCCCCTGCTTTGAATGTTTTTAAGCAGTTGATCAGCAGGCAAATAGAGGTAAACATAAAGGTCAGGTGTTGGCAACTGGCTGCTGATTATATCAAATAGTTGCTGATACAGCTTAAATTCATCCGGTTGCAGGGTGGTCCTGGAAAATACCAGTGATTTTGAAATGGCATAATCGGCAACTACCTGCGGTGTTTTTTTCCTTTGCAGATCGCCTGAAAGCTGGTGATACCTGGTTGCCAGAAAGGACATCTCCAGGGAAAAAGAATATCGTCCGGGATCTTTGTAAAATTTTGGAAGAAATGGATTGTCAGCATATTGTTCAAGGATGATGTCGGCATGGTGTTTATGAGCAATCATCCGGGCAAGGGATGTTTTTCCGGCACCAATGTTTCCTTCAATAACAATATAATTATAATCCATAAAGGTTAATGAAAAGTGCAGCGGGTCAAAAGGCCTGGGGATTAATTATTCTCCCTTCCCCTCGGCTGATCATGATGAGGACTTCTCTCGGGTCTGGGCAGTAAAGCTTTTATGGAAAGTTTAAATTTCCCATCCCTCTCGATACTGATCAGCTTTACTTCAACCTCCTGCCTGTCTTTCAAAACATCTTCCACTTTCTCAATTCGCTTCCAATCTATTTCCGAGATGTGCAGCAAACCCTCTTTCCCGGGAAGAATTTCGATAAAAGCGCCAAAAGAAACGATGGATTTAACAATACCCTTATAAACCTTACCCACCTCAGGGACTTCAGTTATTCTGTTTATCCTGTCAAGGGCTGCTTTAACGGATTGTTCATCAACGGCGAAAATATCTACAATACCCTGTGCATCAATCTCTTCTATAGTGATGCGTGCCCCTGTCTCTTCCTGTATTTTTTGTATTATCTTACCACCCGGTCCAATGATAGCACCTATCATGTCTTTTGGAACTGTAATTTGAACGATCCTTGGTACATGGGGTTTAAAATCTGCTCTGGGTTCACTGATCACTTCGGTCATTTTATCAAGTATATGCAATCTGCCTATGCGCGCCTGTTCAAGGGCCTCAGCCAATACCTCATATGGTAGTCCATCCACCTTGATATCCATTTGGGTGGCCGTTATCCCATCTCTGGTTCCAGCCACTTTGAAGTCCATGTCTCCCAGGTGGTCTTCATCACCCAGGATATCGGAGAGGACAGCATATTTTTTTGAACCTGACTCTGTTATCAAACCCATGGCAATACCGGATACCGGTTTTTTCAGTTTAATCCCGGAATCCATCAGCGCCATTGCGCCAGCACAAACAGTGGCCATCGATGATGAACCGTTCGATTCCAGGATATCAGATACAACACGCACTGCATAAGGATTATCCGCATTTGCCGGAACCATTCTTTTCAGCGCCCTGTGTGCCAGGTTACCGTGTCCAACCTCCCGCCTGCTGATGCCCCGAAAGGGCCTGGCATCACCTGTTGAGAAAGGTGGAAAATTATAATGCAGCACAAACTTATCTGTACCCTGGATGAGTACTTCATCAATTATCTTCTGATCCATTTTGTTACCCAGAGTAACCGTTGTCAGGGATTGGGTTTCACCCCTGGTGAACAGGGCCGAACCATGAGCGGCAGGCAAATAATCTACTTCACAGTTAATTGGTCTGATTTCATCGGTTTTCCTGCCATCAATCCGGATACCCTCATCAAGAATTAAAGTACGCAAGGCTTTTTTCTCCACATCGTGGAAATACCTTTTAAACATGAGTATTTTTGCTGCCAGGTTCTCATCATCTTCTGGCAGTAACTCCTCCATCAGCTCTTCTTTCACTGTATCAATGGCTTCATGCCTCTCTTGCTTGGGCTTTTGAGCCCTGGCAATATCATATAACTTCTTAAAGGCTTTTTTCTCAACCTGTGCCTTAAAATTATCGTCGTTCTCTTCGTGAGAATATTCACGCTTCTCAATGGATCCGACATCTCGCATAAGTTCGAGCTGAACCCTGCATTGCTTGCGGATCTCCTCATGTGCAAATTTTATGGCTTCCAGCATTTCTGCTTCAGACACCTCTGCCATTTCCCCTTCTACCATAAGAATATTTTCTGCAGTTGCACCTACAAGGATATCAAGATCAGCCTCCTTCAGCTTGCTGAAAGTCGGATTAATGATAAACTCGCCATTCACCCTTGCCACCCTGACTTCTGAAATGGGTCCGTTGAAAGGAACATCTGAAACAGCAAGTGCAGCTGATGCAGCAAGTCCTGCCAGCGCATCCGGCATAATGTCATTTTCAGCTGAAATGAGCAATATATTTACAAAAGTCTCTGAGTGATAATCTTCAGGAAACAGCGGTCTCAGGGCCCTGTCGACCAGACGTGAGATGAGGATCTCATAATCGCCGGGGCGTGTTTCTCTTTTTAAAAATCCTCCGGGAAATCTCCCGGCAGATGCAAATTTTTCTTTATACTCTACCGTCAGTGGCATAAAATCAACATCTTCTCTTGCTTCTTTGGCTGAGACAACGGTTGCCAGCAACATGGTCTTTCCCATCTTAACAACCACTGATCCGTCGGCCTGTCTGGCCAGTTTTCCGGTTTCAATAGTAATCTGTCTTCCATCCCCCAGATCAATAACCTTCTCTATCGTTTTAAACATATTTTCTGTGATTTTATAATATCGTTAATAAAATCAAAAAAAGGCAATTACAAGAATTGCCTTTTCCTAAATTATTTTCTTAGTTTTAGTGACTTGATAATCTGCCGGTATCTTTCGATGTCCCTGTCTTTCAGATAGTTTAGCAGACGTCTGCGCTTACCGACCAATTTTACCAGTGCACGTTGTGTACTGTAATCTTTCCTGTTTTTCTTGAGGTGTTCAGTCAGGTGGGCAATCCTGTGGGAGAATAATGCAATTTGACCTTCGGCCGAACCTGTATCTTCGGCACTTTTACCATACATCTTGAAAAACTCTTTCTTTTTCTCTGACGTTAAATACATTATAATTTTCTAATAATCTATACTACTTCTAAAAATTGAACTGCAAAATTATTCATTTTTTTCTATATAGGGCAAAAAAAACGATAAATTTTCTCAGGCTGGATTAGTTTCCTCGGCAAGTAACTTTCTGAGGTGATTTATCTGGTTAGCACTCCCAAGTGCGAATAGTTTATCATTATTCGAAAGGATAGTATTGGCACCAGGATTTATTAAATATGTACCGTCCGATCTCTTTAAACCTATTATATTGGCACCTGTCTTGTTTCTGATATCCAGTTCCTGGATCTTTTTACCATCGAAACAGGTAGCAATCACATCACAACTCAGCTCTTCGAGAAATACATTGTCCGGCTCCTGGAGCATTATAAAATCGATGAATTCTACCACATCGGGCTGGGTAACCAGCTTGGCCATCCTCTGTCCCCCTACCCGGTCGGGCATGATCACATTGGTAGCACCTGCACGTTTCAGCTTTTTGTCTGAATTCTCATTAGAAGCCCTGGAAATAATGGTCAGTCCGGGATTTATCTCCCTTGCTGTCAGCACAACATACAGGTTATCGGCATCCACCGGCAGAGTAGTGATCATTGCTTTTGCTTTCTCAATTCCGGCCTGCCGCAGTACCTCATCCTGAGTGGCATCTCCTACTATATACATTACATTATCAGATAATCTGAGAAGTTCGACAATATCTGCATCGTTTTCGATGACGATGAACGGAACATTGCGATAATTCAGATCGAGTGCAGCCTGGCTCCCGTTTCTGCCATAACCGCAGATAATCACATGATCCGATAATCTTTCAATGCGTCTCATAACCTTTCTGTCGCGATAATAATTCCTGACCACTCCATCAATAACATAGCGTGTGAGGTTGGTCACAGCGTAAACAAAGATACCAAAACTGATAATGATAAGAAAACTGGTAAACCACATTCCGGTATTAGAAAGCGGGGCTACTTCTTTAAAACCTACCGTGGCTACGGTTATGACGGTCATATACACAGCCTGGGTAAAGGACATCCCTTCAATCAGCATAAATCCGGCAACACCGACCGCACCGATGATGAAAAGTAAACCCAATGCAATATATATCGACCTTTTAGTTTCCGATTTCATGCGTTTATCATTTAACTTTCAATTGTCGCATGTAACTCGCTATGCGTTCTTACCGAAGTATCTGGTTTCCAATCTGGCAATATAAACATTTTTTTAGATTGCAGTAGTAATTTTTCAGCTGTATTAAAGCCTGGGAATTAAATGCATTAGGAACCTCCAGCCCAAGGTTTTTCCAGCCGTTTAGTATTTTATTCAATTCGGGCGGCAGTGCTTCAAGGATTGAAATGGCATTTTGCTTGTAGTCTGGTGACCCGGTCTGTCTTCCATACTCATAAACCAGAGGGACCATGCCGTTGATGATCATATTTTGAGCAGACTGTTTACTCATTGATTTCTTCTTCCCGCCTGTTGATTTATTGAATTGGTAATGGGTGTGCCAGTAATCCGTAGGTTGAAGAGATTGAATGCAGTCTATAAGCCAATTCCAATTGCAGCGTGGTATTTGTTGAAAGAATTCCGGTAAATACATGGTAAATGCAGCAAACTGGGCAAGTCGCAGGCAAGGGAAATTGGCCGGTCGCAGACGCAGCATCTTCCACAATTGCTGACTGATCGGATTGAGGCGGTATTTTTTTTGCAGGAAGAGGTATTCTTTTCTCAAGGCTGTATAGTATGGATCTCCTGCTTCACTATCGAGGAATCCTGCCTGTCCGAACAGCAACGCCTCAACAGCCTGGGGATCAGACAGATGTTTGCTCAAATTTTTAAAAGGCAAAGACCTGGCCAGCATTTCAAAGGGCATGGAATTAATGCTGAATCCAAAACTTCTGGCTGTCTGCCTGTATATAGTCTCTCTCCAATCTCCCTTTGTTTCATCCAGGTTTCTCCTGATTTGATCTGTTTTGTGTTCAAGGCGCTCAATCATCAACCGATCCAGCCATATATTTAAAACCAGCGGATCAACCAGGGAAACAGAGGATCCACACAAAATCCAGTCACGGTTATTCAGGAGAAGCAAATAGTTTTTCAGAAGTTCCGGGAAAAATTTCAGTTCGGTGGTTGGAATTATATTGTTGTTATCGGTCCTTATATCGATATCATTAACACCTACGGCATGCAGGATGATATTCTGGTAGTTCTTATCCTGGCCATGTCCATGTGCCAGCCAGTCGGATGAGTGTACATGGATCTCTATATTTCCTGCCCAGATAGTGCCGTTGATCTTAATCTTTGCATTGAAGAAATCGGGACCGGCATCCATGTTATGCTGGCCTACATCCAGGACTTCAATTTCCTCACCTGAAATAAGTTCGAGGGGCTCCCGGAACAGTCTGTTTTTCCAGACATAGTGGAGAAATTCTTCTTTCATAAAGATGTAATTTGGGGCTGAAGCCCGGTTTGTTTAATAATTCCATGAACCGTTTGCTGAAGCGAACGGCAATTATTAATGACAGAAAGAAGAAAAAATCGAAGGAAAAAGTGTCCTTTTTTATTTAGATAAGCTTGTGCTGTTGAAGGAGAGTCTCCATTTGCTGCTGGATCTCAAGGGCTTTGCTCCGGGCAGTATCTGCAAAAGATTCAGATGGATCTGCGAAAATTATTCCCCGGCTGGAATTGATGAGCAGTCCACACCTGCTGTTCATGCCATGCTCAACAACTGCCTCAAGGCTGCCCCCCTGGGCCCCAATACCGGGAACGAGTAGAAAATGATCCGGGATATATTCCCTCACCCTGGAGATGATCTCAGGACGAGTGGCTCCGGCCACAAACATAGTTGTATCTACACTTCCCCATTCACGGGCAATCCTGAGTATGTTTTCATACAGAGGGGTTCCATCAGTGGATATTTCGAGGAATTGAAAGTCTTCCGCACTTTTATTCGATGTAACTGCCAGTAAAATGATCCACCTCCCATCTCTTTTCAGGAATGGGTCTACCACATCAAATCCCATATAAGGAGAGAGTGTAATTGCATCACATTCCATCCGGTCGAAAAAGGCACGGGCGTACATTTCAGAGGTATTTCCTATATCTCCGCGCTTGGCGTCTGCAATGATAAAAACAGATGGATCGGCCTGACGCAGGTAGTGCACTGTCTCTTCCATCTCCGACCATCCAGCTGCTCCCCGGGCTTCATAAAAGGCTACATTTAACTTATAGGCAATAGTGTAAGGAAGAGTGGCATCAATGATTTCACGGTTGAATTCGAGCTGCGGCTTTTCGGATGGCTTTAGTGAATCAGGAATTTTATTCAGATCTGAATCCAGTCCGACACATAAAAAACTTTTCTTCTTCTTAATAGCTTGAAATAGTTGGTCTGCATTCATCCTGAAAGTAATTATATCAGTTCACTTACTTTTAATCTTTCAGCATTTTCTGCCATTTGCAGCTGATCGATGATCTCCTGGAGGTCACCATTAATCACGGCATTCAGATTATACATGGTCAGGTTGATCCGATGGTCAGTCATCCTTCCCTGGGGATAGTTATAGGTCCGGATTTTTGCCGACCGGTCTCCGGTTGAGACCATCGTTTTTCGTTTTTTCGCGATCTCGTTCAGGTATTTCTCATATTCCAGGTTATATAGCCTGGTGCGTAATTCAGCCATGGCCTTATCCAGGTTCTTTATCTGTGATTTTTCATCCTGGCAGGTCACGACAATTCCTGTTGGAATATGGGTCAGCCGGATTGCAGAATAGGTAGTATTCACCGATTGACCTCCGGGTCCAGATGAACAGTATGTATCTTTCCTGATATCGTCCTGCTTCACTTCCACATCAAATTCTTCTGCTTCGGGCAGGACAGCTACCGTGGCTGCAGATGTATGAACACGTCCCTGGGTTTCAGTCACCGGGATCCGCTGAACCCTGTGCACCCCCGATTCATATTTCATGATACCATAGGCTCCGTTCCCTTTAACCTTGAGGATGATTTCCTTATATCCGCCCACTGTTCCTTCTGTAAAACTGCTTACCTCCGTTTTCCATCTTTTCACTTCGCAGAACTTCAGATACATCCTGTAGAGGTCGCCCGCGAAAATACTGGCCTCATCACCACCAGTCCCAGCCCTGATTTCCACCAAGGCATCCTTATCATCCTGTGGATCAGATGGAATCAGCAATAATTTTATCTCCTCCTCCATTGGAGTCACCTGTCCGGATATCTCGTCGAGTTCCGCTTTTGCCATTTCCCGCAGTTCTTTGTCCTTTTCGTTTGACAGTATATCTTTGGCTGTAGCGATATTGCTTAACAGGTTCTTAAACTTTTCATAAGCCTCAATAATAGGTTCGAGATCCTTGTATTCCTTGTTCAATTTTACATACCTCTTCATATCGCCTAACACATCCGGCTCATTGATCAGTCTGCCCACTTCCTCAAATCGGGACTTAATTCCTTCCAGCTTCTTAAGTATCAGGTTTTCAGCCATGGTTTTCTCTCATTTTTCGGATGGCAAAGCTACGAAAAAAAAGTGAGTCGTGAGTCAATAAACAAACGTACCGTGTTCACCGGATATGGTAAGTTTCTTTGTATCTGAGGATTCGACATGGCCGATAACACGGGCATCTACTCCGAATGACTGAGATATCCCTATTATTTCTTCGGCGGTTTGCGGATCGGTATAAATTTCAAAACGATGACCCATATTGAAAACCTGGTACATTTCCATCCAATCTGTACCGGACTGTTCCTGAATCAACTTAAACAGGGGCGGAACCGGGAACAGGTTATCTTTTACAATATGTTTCTTATCGACAAAGTTCATCACCTTGGTCTGTGCGCCTCCGGAACAATGGATCATCCCATGGATGCGGTCTTTGAATTTATCCAGAACAGGTAAGATCACCGGGGCATAGGTACGGGCAGGTGACAACACCAGTTTCCCGGCCGTCAAACCAGTTTCGGGGACCATATCTGTTAACTTAACCTGTCCGGAATAAACCAGTTCGCCGGATATCCCCGGATCATAACTTTCCGGATACTTTTCAGCCAGCTCTTTTGAAAAAACATCGTGCCTGGCTGAGGTCAATCCATTACTACCCATCCCCCCGTTATACTCCTCTTCATAATCTGCCTTCCCAAAAGAGGCCAGGCCAACGATCACATCGCTATCCCGGATATCCACCGGCATCACATCTTCCCTTTTCAGCCGTGCTGTAACTGTAGAATCGACAATGATTGTCCTGACAAGGTCTCCAACATCGGCCGTTTCACCCCCCGATGAAACAATACTCATTCCATGATCATTCAGCATAGTGATAAAAGATTCTGTGCCCTGAATAATCGCCGAAATAACCTCTCCGGGAACATTCATTTTATTCCGGCCAATAGTAGAGGAAATGATAAAATTTTTAACTGCACCTATACATAGCAGGTCATCGATATTCATCACCAGGGCATCCTGGGCAATTCCTTTCCAGACAGACATATCTCCCGTTTCTTTCCAGTAGATATAAGCCAGTGAGGATTTCGTTCCGGCTCCGTCGGCATGCATGGCAATGCAGTAATCGGGATCTCCTGTCAGGTAGTCCGGAACAACTTTACAGAAAGCATTTGGGAACAATCCTTTGTCAACACCTGTAAGCGCTTTATGGACATCATCTTTTGAAGCAGAAACACCTCGCTTGTCATATTTGAGGTTGCCTGGCATCCGCTTATTGTTCAACTGGTTCGTAATCTGTTCTTAAAACCCTGAACTCTGTCCTTCTGTTTAACTGATGTGCGATCTCCTGTTGTTCAAGGTTTGGCAGGCCCTGGATAAATTGTTCCGTAAGGCGGGTTCCCTGCCTTAAAAATGTGTATTCTTCTGCAATCCGCATAGTAACAACTTTCGCCAGGGTTTCACCGTATCCTTTAGCTGCAAGACGAACAGGATCGAGGCCTTTCAGAATCAGGTAATCAACCACTGACTGGGCTCTTTTTTGCGACAATTCAATATTGTCTTCATCTGACCCCCTCACGTCGGTGTGTGACATCAATTCTATTGTAACTGTTGGGTTATCATCTAATGTTTCAACCAACTGATCGAGTGATACCAAGGCTTCAGGACGCAAATCCCAGCGTGCAAAATCGTAGAATACATTGCTGTTCGACAACTCGATGGTATTGGCAATGTTGGACAGGTAGATAATAGTTTTAATATCAGTACTGGATTCAAGTCCTTTGGTTGTTTCCCTTTCCTTTCCATTCAGATAACCAACCCTCGACGCAACAAAAACATAATCGGTACTCGGTTTCAGCATGAATCGGAAAGAGCCATCATCATTAGTAGTTGTTTCTACTGTTATACCATCGCTTCCAATGGACTTCACTTTGGCGTTAACCAGCAGTTGGTCGGTCTGATCATCCCTCACTTCCCCCATGATATTGAATTTCAATGGTGGCAGTACAAAGGAATAAATCTCGTCATTCCCACGACCTTTCCTGGTAGAGCTGAAAAATCCCCTCTCCATATCCTTTTCAAATACAATCCCAAAATCGTCCGCGCCGGAATTAATCGGATATTTCATGTTTTCCACAGTCCAGTTTCCCTCCTCATCTTCTGATGCCTTGAATATATCATATCCACCCAGTCCAATCCTTCCATTGGATGAGAAGTATAGAGTCCCGTCGGCATGGACAAAGGGGAACATTTCATCATCCACTGTATTGATCATTTCACCCAGGTTTTCAGGTGTACTCCATTCATCCCCTTCGTTGCTCCTTGTCACTCTCCATATATCTTTTCCTCCTACGCCTCCCGGCATATCGGATACAAAATACAGGGTAAGATCATCGGATGATATTGCCGGATGGGCAATGATCACACTATCGTCGCTCAGGGCAAGGGGTTCGGCTTTTGACCACTTTTCACCGGAACGGTTTGAGGTATAGATCTGGCATCCGAAATTAGTGTTTTTATTCATTTTGCAGCGGGTAAAATAGAGGATCGAAAAATCGGAATTCATTACAGGTGTTCCATCTTCAAACTCACTGTTGATCTCCTCTTCCAGCGGCACAGGTACACTCCACTTTCCTTTTCTGTCCATCCGGGATTGAAAAATATCTGAAAAATTCTGACCCGTCGCTCCATGGAGGTCGTTACCCATAGCTTCTTCGCGGGTGGTTGTAAAATAGACCAATTGATAGTCTTCGGTTCCAAAACAAGGGCTGAAATCGCGGTCACGGGAATTAAAATATTTCATATTCTCCACGGCATATCCATTTGGATTCTCCATCCAGGTTACAGCCAGCTCACAGCTCTGTATACCATCTATTCCCCTTGGATCATCCGGTACCAGCTCACGATATTTCTCATATTGCTCCCGGGCTTCCTCATATTCCTCATCCATCCTGAGAGCATCGGCATACCTGAGGTAAATGATTGGATTTTGAAATTCTGCTCTGATAGCCTTCTTATACCACATTTCCGCATTCCTGTTATCACCCGTAAGACGGTAGCATTCAGCTACCAAAAAAACCAATTCCTTCTTAACTTCCTTATCATTTACTTTGTTATAAGCATCTTTAAGCAGATCAGCCGCAACAAGATATTCTCCTGCAGCATAGGCGGCACGTGCCTTGAATGTTTTATCGCGCTTCTGTGCTGCTGCATCAGACAATATACCGCCCATCAACAACAAGATGAACACGAAAGATAAATATCTCATAACCTGCATATTTAACATGTAAAAATAAGAGATTTTCCTGTTATACAGCAAAACAGGATATTATTGTAACGAAAAAAAAAGGAATATCACATGTCAGGAGAAAAGAAAATGGCCTATCGGGTAAAAAGCAATTCCCTGAATTTAGGTAAGGGCCACAATTCATTATCGACCATCAGTTCCAACTTATCGATGTGATACCGTATCTGGTCCAGGTAAGGATATACTTTTTTGCTGTACAAATCAGCCTTTTCCCTGGTATCTTCCACCATATTTGCTTTTTTCCTTTCTTCAATCATCTCATGCACCTTTTGCTTAATCGAACTGATATTTTCCGATAATTCCCTTATCCGTTCAATCCTGGCTGATACCATTTCCTTATATTCCTTATCATCAAATAATTCTTTCAATGCACTCACATTTTCAGCCAGTTTACTCTGATAGGTAATGGCGGTTGGAATGATATGATTAATCGCCAGATCACCCAGTACCCTGGCTTCAATCTGGATCTTCTTGGTATACATTTCCAGCTTCACCTCTGTTCTGCCCTTAAGTTCACTAAGATTCAGAACACCCGATCTGGCAAACAGCTTGACTGTTGAGTCAGACAAATATGCATCCATGGCCTCAGGCACATCATTGATATTGGATAATCCGCGCGCCGCAGCCTCTTTCATCCACTCATCACTGTAATTATTCCCCTCAAAACGGACTGGTTTGCATTCTATGATATATTTTCTCAACACCTGGAATATCGCCTCATCCTTCTTTACATTTTTATTCATGAGGGCATCCACATCTTTGGTAAACCTTTTCAGTTGCTCTGCCACAGCCACATTGAGTGGAATCAAAGGCGAGGCACAATTAGCGGAAGAACCCACAGCCCTGAATTCGAAACGGTTCCCGGTAAAGGCAAACGGAGAGGTCCTGTTACGGTCTGTATTGTCGAGAAGAATACGTGGGATCTTCCCAATGTTCAGTTTAAGCTCAGTTTTTTCACCCGGTGTCATCTTTTTATCGGTGACATTGCTCTCGATCAGATCAAGCATCTCCGTCACCTTGGCTCCCAGAAAAACTGATATAATTGCCGGCGGGGCTTCATTTGCACCCAGCCGGTGGGCATTACCGGCAGAAGCAATGCTTGCACGTAAAAGATCTGCATGCTCATATACTGCCCGAATCGTGTTCACCAGGAAAGTCAGGAACATCAGGTTCGACCTGGGGGTTTTTCCCGGAGCGAGCAAATTAATTCCGGTATCTGTCAGCAGTGACCAGTTGCTGTGCTTACCCGATCCGTTGATACCCTGAAACGGCTTTTCATGAAAGATCACCCTGAAATAGTGCTTGCGTGCAATTCTTTTCATAATATCCATCACAAGCAGGTTCTGGTCTACCGCCAGGTTAGCATCCTTAAAAATGGGTGCACACTCAAACTGGTTGGGTGCCACCTCATTATGCCTTGTTTTTAGTGGTATGCCAAGCTTGTAGGCTTCTATTTCAAAATTGCGCATAAAAGCTGTAACCCTTTCCGATATACTGCTGAAATAGTGATCTTCCAGCTGCTGGTCACGCGCCGATGCATGTCCCATCAATGTCCTTTCGGTCAGCACCAGGTCGGGCCTGGCATTGTACAATGCATCATCCACCAGGAAATACTCCTGCTCCCAGCCCAGAGTTGTTATAACCCGGGTGACACGCCGGTCGAAAAACATACAAACTTCCGTGGCTGCCTTGTCAAGCACCTGTAATGATTTCAATAGCGGCATTTTATAATCGAGTGCTTCACCGGTATATGAAACAAAAATGGTAGGTATGCATAGCGTATTTCCTACAATAAATGCCGGGGATGTAGGATCCCATGCCGTATAACCCCTGGCTTCAAAGGTATTCCTGATTCCACCGCTCGGGAAACTGGAGGCATCCGGCTCCTGCTGCGTCAGGTTATTTCCCGAAAAATTCTCAATGACCGAACCATCTTCTGCCACTTCGATGAATGCATCGTGTTTTTCCGCTGTTGCATCTGTCAGGGGATGAAACCAGTGAGTATAATGAGTAGCTCCCCGCTCGGCGGCCCAGGTTTTCATCCCGGTTGCCACTTCATCTGCCATCTTCCTGTCAATTCGGGAACCTTTGTCTATTGCTTTCTGAACACTGATAAATGCCATATTTGACAAATACTTCTGCATCTGGACATTGGTGAAAACACTGGTCCCGAAATAGTCAGAGATCTTCGAGGAAGGAGATTCAACAAGAACAGGCTCTCTTCTTAATACTTCCTGAAGTGCCTGGAATCTGAGTGTTGCCATATGTTTTAAAATAAAGGGTTAACAATACTATCTGAATGACGAGGTACGAGGTGCCAGTTTCGAGGCAACCAGCAAATCGAACTACGCAAGTGTAAAGATATACTTAATTAGAGAGAACCCCCTGTTGAAAAGGGCCAATGTTAATAACTTTTACTTTCTATCAGGAATTGGCCGATAATTCAGTGAAGTATTTGTAAAAATATGGAATTGCCTCAATCCCGTTATAAAACTGTTCGAGGGGATAATTCTCGTTCGGTGAATGGATGGCATCACTCTCCAGCCCGAACCCCATCAGGATGGTTTTCAGACCAAGCACCTCCTCGAAATCAGCCATAATAGGAATGCTGCCACCGCTCCTTGTTGGAACAGGTTTCACACCATAAACCTGTTCCAGTGCCCTGCTGGCAGCCTGATATGCTATTGAATCTGCAGGGGCAGTGTAGCCCTGTCCCCCATGCAGGCTTTTTACCTTAACTTTTACCCCGGCAGGAGCAATCGCCTTAAAGTGGTCTTCAAACAGCTTGTCAATCTTTTTAGATTCCTGATTGGGAACCAATCTCATGGAGATTTTGGCATATGCTTTTGCAGGAAGGACTGTCTTTGCACCTTCATCTGTATATCCTCCCCATATCCCGTTCACATCCAGGCAGGGCCGTATACCAAGTCGTTCAATGGTGGAAAATCCTTCTTCCCCCATCACCGATTCCACCTCCAGCTCCTTTTTGTAATCTTCCAGATCGAAGGGAGCCCGTCCCATATCTTCACGCTCAGTCTGGCTGTATTCGAGCACGTCGTCATAAAAACCGGGAATGGTTATGCGGTTGTTTTCATCGGTAAGTGATGCAATCATTTTAGCCAGCACGTTGGCAGGGTTTGCCACGGCACCACCATACAATCCGGAATGAAGGTCGCGGTTAGGTCCGGTGACTTCCACCTCCATGTAACTGAGCCCTCTTAATCCAACCGTTATCGAAGGAATGTCGGGAGCGATCATGGTTGTATCCGATACAAGAATAATATCTGCGCTCAGCATTTCCTTGTTTTTGGAACAAAATGCTTTCAGGCTAGGGGAGCCGACCTCTTCTTCGCCTTCAATCATAAACTTCACATTACAGGGTAAGGAATTTGTCTCCACCATATACTCAAAGGCCTTGAAATGCATGAACAATTGTCCCTTGTCATCATCGGAACCCCTGGCAAAAATTTTCCCATCCCTGATCTCCGGTTCGAAGGGTCCGGATTTCCACAAATCGAGTGGCTCAACAGGCTGGACATCATAATGTCCATATACCAGAACTGTGGGTAACTGATCATCGATGATCTTTTCACCAAAAGTTACCGGTTGTCCGTCGGTCCCAATCACTTCAGCTTTATCGGCTCCGGCTGCCAGCAATAACTCCCGCAGTGCTTCTGCAATCCGGATCATATCGGGTTTGGCACCGGCATTGGCACTTATGGAAGGTATTCTGATCAATTCGAACAACTCATCCAGAAAACGCTCTTTGTTTTCTTTTATGTATTCCTTAATGTTCATGGGTATTTTTTTATTGGTTACTGCCTACTGTCTACTGTCTACTGTCTACTGTCTACTGTCTACTTTTTTCTGTTTTAGCACTTCGCCGGCCATCCGTTTAAGTTTCGACACAAAAGCCTTACCATATTTTCTTACTATCGCATCCTCAACAAAAATAAAAACCTGCACATTTTCTTTCTTTCCCAATTGCCTGGCAGAATCACAGATTTTCTGCCGGTCATAATTAACCGCTTCAAAATGTTCATATTTTTTTATCCGGATAGGGTATATATGACATGATACGGGTTTTCTGAATGAAATAACCTGGTCTTCAAATGCCTTTTCAATGGCACATCTGGCAATGCCATCCTCAAAAATGGCATATACACATTCCATGTTTTTAATGAGCGGAGTGACCCACTCCCTGTCCGAATCTATGACTGCCGTACCCTGTTGCTCAATGGCTTTAATGGCCTCCGGTCTCAGATACTGTTTTATTTTCGGATAGACCACCCTGAGGAACTCCACCTCATCAACCTCGAGGGGTGCACCTGAAGCACCCAATACGCAACAGTCGCCCTTGCACTTTACCAAATCGCAAACAAACTTCTCCTCAATGATTTCCATACTGAGTATTTTGTCATCGACCTGGAACATTGAACTTACCTTGCTGCCCGTGTTTTTTTGTTCGTCATTCATACAGCGCAAATTTAATAAATATGAAACTGTCAGAACCGTGGCAGCTTTTTTTTGTTTGTCGCATAAATAAACCTGAACTTTGTATAAGGATCGTTGACCGGGAATCAATCAATGAGAAATTTAATATACATCTGTTTATTCATTATACCGTTGCAGGCATACAGCCAAACAGTCTTTCTCGATGATACCATCGTAACCAGGCATATAAGAACAGGGATCAACCACATCTATAACCTCGAATTCGATAAATCGGATTACTATCTCGACAGCATGCAGTTGCTATATCCCGACCATCCGGTTATACCTTTCTACAAGGGCATGCAGCTTTACTGGGAAAATTATCCGGTACCGCAAAACGGGGATATCAGCGACTTGTTTGTTGAATATATTGAAGCATCAATAGCCCTTACCGATAAGATTCTTGAACAGGATAAAATGGATATTGAAGGGGTCTTCTTCGACCTGGCGGCAAGAAGTTTTCTGGTCATGTATTACGCTGACAACGGGCAGCCGGCTAAGTGCTTCCCTCATCTTAATAATGTTTACAGGCAACTGATGAATGCATTTGAACTGGAAGATCAATATAATGAATTCTATTTTTTTACGGGATTATACAATTATTATATTGAAGCTTATCCGGAAGCCCATCCGGTTTATAAACCAGTCACCCGGCTTTTTAAAAATGGCAATAAAGAATCAGGATTAAAAATGCTGGATTATGCTTTCAGGAATACCCATTTTATGAAAGTTGAAGCCTCTAATTTCCTGGTCATCATCTACCTTGGATTTGAGCACGATTACCAAACCGCATTGTCATATACAGAACAACTATATTCCATGTTTCCGAACAACAGCTATTTTTTCGCTAAATATATTGAGATGCTGATTGTCAATGAAGAGTTAGATGTGGCCAAAAAACACATTGATTCACTCATTACTATGGATCCTTTTAACAAAATGAAAGCATTGATATACCTCGGATTATACGAGGAAGGAAAAAACAGGAACTTTGAAAAAGCAAAAAGATATTTTCTTCGGGGAATTAAAGAAGCCGAACCTTTTGGTGACTATGCAGGCTACCAGGTGGCTTATGCTTATATGGGATTGAGCAGGTACTATGAAAGCAATGGGGATTTAAAAAAGGCCAGGGAATATTACAGGCTTGCAAAGGAGACGAATGCTTATCCCCATGTTTATGATATTAACAAAATTCAATGACCGCAAATTTTGTCCTGTTTAATTCGTTATTTTGAAATAACCATTTATTATGAAATCTTTTTTACCATATTTCATTTTTGCAAGTATCCTTTTCCTGTTCACCTGCAAGGGGAATCAAACTGTTTCCAAAACAACAAATATTCCATCCGGGGATTATACAATTGCTGACCTGGCCTCTTCGGTGAATGAATTTGCCATCGACCTGTTTAAGGAACTGGGGAAGAAAAAAGAAAACATGGTTTTTTCGCCGGTTAGCATTTCTTCGGCACTCGCCATCGCTTACGCAGGTGCAAAAAACAATACCGCCCGGGAGATGAGCTATACCCTGAATTTTCCTGCCGATCAATCATCTCTCCATGCTGCTTTCAGGGATTTTATAGATAGCCTCACGATGGCCAGTCAGGAAAAAGGGACCGAATTAAAAATTGCCAACGGACTGTGGGTCCAGGAGAATTATAAACTTTTGCCCGAATTTATCGAACTGGGCTCTGCATATTATTCAGCCCGGATTGAAAATGTATCTTTTAAGTCATTCGAAGAGCAGGAGAAAAGCCGCACAAAGATCAACAAATGGGTTGAGAAACAAACCAATAACAAAATCCAAAACCTTATACCGGAAGGGATATTAAATGAACTTACCAGGCTGATCATTACCAATGCGGTTTATTTTAACGGGAACTGGACCAATCCGTTTGAGAAGAATAAGACATCGCCATCTATTTTTCATGTCTCCTCAAGCGTCAGTGTGAAAACTGACTTTATGCATCAAAAAGAGATGGTTTGGTATTATGAAGATGAAGAAATTCAGGCCGTTCAGTTGCTGTATAAGGGTGAGAGGAACAGCATGATCATCCTGCTTCCAAAAGAAACAGATGATTGGAGGCTGGTGAGCAATATCCTTACTATTAGCCGTTTAGACATTATCAGGAACGGCTTCAAAAGAGAAGAAGTGGAGATTGCAATTCCCCGTTATACAATTGAATGCGAATTTGGTTTGAAAGAAATACTTGAGCGGTTAGGAATGAAAGAAGCCTTTAGCAACGATGCCGACTTCTCCGGGATAACCGGTCACACAGATCTGACCATTGATGACGTGTTGCACAAGGCATTCATTGAGGTGAATGAAACCGGGACAGAAGCGGCGGCGGCTACCGCCGTGATCATGGCCCTTAAATCGGCATATGAAGAAGAAACAATCCGATTCACTGCAGATCATCCATTTCTATACTTCATTACAGATTTAACCACCGGCAGCATTATCTTTATGGGCCGATTGGTTCAACCGCCCGACAATGGATAGGTTATTATGAAACGAGCATGAAAATTATTGTCATAATTTGCTCAAACCAGAATGACAATAATTTTCATCGCGAGTTCCATGTGGCCATTGAAAATAAAATAATTATCACATGAAACCGACAGTTGAGGAATTAAAAAATAATCCGCAGTTCGAGTTACTCGACAAGCTGTCGTATGACCGTGTACTGGATTTTGCCAGTAATTACATCCGCAAACAATCTCGTCCAATGCGGTTCTTTTACTTCTGCCTGCTGGCCATGCTTGCCTTGCTGTTGGGCGCGTTTCTGGTCGGGGTAATCGGTCGCGGCAGGTCGATACTTTCTGTTCTGAAGCAATACGGATACGGGATTATCATTTCATTTACAGCCATAATTCCAATCCATGAAATCATCCATGGAATAGTCTATTTCCTGCTTGGTGCCAGGAAGATAAGGTTTGGTGCTGAATTAAAGCAATTTGCATTTTATGCTGTAGCTGATAAGTTCGTTACACAAAAAGCTGGATTTAATGTCCTGGCCCTTTCACCATTTATCATCATTACACTTCTGAATCTGGCCGGTTTCCTTTTTGTACCAGGCGTCGCCAGTTATACCTATATTTCAGTCATCTTTTTTCATACCACCATGTGCATCGGCGATTTTGCCCTGCTGAGCTATTACGATACCCACCGCGATAAGGAGATCTATTCCTTTGATGATGTAGCAAACAGAATGTCTTATTTTTACCACAAGAAGACGGAATAATCTGTAATTCCGTCCTGAGTACTCGGGATCGGAATCTCACAGATCCTGATCCGAGTTCAGGATGACTATGTTAACAATCCTGTTTATGATATATTATAAATTTTGACTATACTTGACCAAAATTTTAAGATCTTAAATTCCTGATGGGTAGCAGATTTGCAGGTGTAATCAGACAATATCCAAAAACTTTCTGGTCGGCCAATACGCTCGAGCTTTTCGAGCGCTGGGCGTACTACGGAATATTCAACCTTCTTGCCTTGTACCTGACCGGGTCGCAGGATACCGGAGCCCTTGGATTTACCCAGGTGGAGAAGGGCCTGATCATGGGTGTTGTGAATGCCATCCTGTACTTTTTACCTATTATAACAGGATCAATCGCCGACAAATTCGGATACAAAAAAGTGTTGCTCATTGCTTTTGTTATCCTGTCGACAGGTTACTACGTGATGGGTATTGTTTCTTCCTTTGCCGGAATATTTCTTACCTTTTTCTATGTCGCGATCGGGGCTGCCCTGTTTAAACCCATTATCTCTGCAACCATTGCCAAAACCACCAATGAAAAAACATCTTCCATTGGTTTTGGCATTTTTTATACCATGGTAAACCTCGGAGGACTGTTTGGTCCGCTGGTGGCCTCAGAACTCAGGGAGATGAACTGGCAGTATATATTTATTATGTCGGCCGGAGCCATTCTGGTCAACATTGTGATATTGTTGATTTTCTACAAAGACTCAGATAAGCCTGAACTATCCGAACCCCTGGGACAGGAGATCAAAATGGTTTTTGTTAATGTTTACAGGGCACTAAAAGATATTAAGTTATTACTGTTCCTTATTATTATAATCGGTGGCTGGACCGTTTACTGGCAGTTTTTTTATAGTCTTCCGGTATTTATTGACCAATGGAACGACACCACGGTAATCACACAGTCAATCGGATCGGTTTTCCCCGGTATTGCAAGGGCCATCAGTAATGCTGAGGGCGTAATATCAGCTGAGAAGTTCATTGCCATGGCCCCGTTTGTTATCATACTGTTCCAGGTGATCATCTCGGCCATTGTTTCACGATACAAACCCATTAACACAATGATCATTGGTTTCGTTGTGAATACCACTGGTCTCACTCTTGCCTTCCTCACCAACAATGGCTGGATCCTTCTGCTGGCCATCATGATCTTTGCCTTTGGCGAAATGGCATATTCACCGAAAATACTGGAGTATATCAGCCGGATTGCACCGCGTGATAAAGCCGCTTTGTATATGGGTTCAAACTTTTTGCCAATGGCCATTGGTAATTTCATCGGCGGAATATTATCCGGCCGGGTATATGAGATCACCGCCGACAAATTTACATTGCTGGGCAGGGAACTGGAAAAATGGAATGTTAACCTGCCTGCTATTTCTGAACAGTTCACCCTGAACGATTATTATCAACGAGCCGCGGAAGTGATGGGTATGGACCATGCATCACTTACAGAATATTTATGGTTGAACTACTATCCTTCCCGGTTCGGATTTGTTTTGCTGGGAATAGGGATCACCACCGGATTACTTCTGATCATATACGATAAGATCATATTCAGATACAGGTAGGATTACCTATTCATAACGCAAGGAATCAACAGGATTTCTCCTGGCTGCCTGGTTAACTTTCCAGCCGATTGAAGCAATAGCCACAACCAGGATCAATGCATTGGAAAAGATATACACAAATGGCCTGATATCGGT
Source organism: Bacteroidales bacterium (assembly GCA_016783865.1). The sequence goes on along the minus strand of JADHVS010000027.1, from coordinate 12,974 downwards.
AAAGGCATCCCATATACTATCCATGAGCATGACAGAGACCCAATAACCGGAAACACTTCCTAAAATACAGGCAATAGCCAGTATGATCATGTACTCCCTGCTGATAATTCCGGCAATTCTGAAAATCGGGGCACCATTCACTTTGCGGATGCCTATTTCTTTTGTGCGGCGAATTATACTTAATGAAACAAGCGTGTAGAGTCCGATGGCAGATATGATAATCGCCAGAAAGGCCAGGAAAATGTTGATGTTTTTAATATTCCTGTTTACATCACGGGCCTCATCCATCAAGTCATCCTGGAAGAATCCTTCGTAGGGCTGATTTGGAATAATCTCTTTCCAGGTTTTTTCCAGGTATTCGTTTATTTCACCCAGGTTTTCGGGTGCACCCCTGACAGCCAGTGTCCTCATCCTTTCATCCACACCCCTGCGAAACAACATCGGATCCTTTTTTGACCAGAAACCATACAGGTAGAGGTCTTCGACCACGCCGACAATGTATAAGGGCATCGTGTCTCCCATCATAATCCGCTCTCCGACAACCGTTTCCATTCCGAATTCTTCAACAAAAGCCTTGCTGACAATAACAGAGTTTTCAATATCTGAAGACTTGAGTTCGGCCGGAAATTCCCGTCCGTCTGTCAATTTCAAACCCATCGTGTTAAAGTATCCGTATCCGATATCCAGGGCCCGGATGTTTCTCCTGATCCCCTTGTAATCAATCGGTCTCGAAAAGTTCGACCGCCCGATATGTTCTTCCGATTCGCCGACGCTTTCAATTTTGGGATTGGCCTTTATAGCGTCCCTGAAAGCAATAAAATAGGACGGGTCATTGACCGGAACACCAATGATATTGTCTTTGTCATATCCCAGGTAAAGATTATCCTGAAAACGGGCATTCTCCGTAAAGATGACACCTGAAATAAGTGCATTCGCTGAAATTATGAATTGGAGTGTTAACAAGATTTTTGACAGTATATTCCTGCCGCCAATCCTTAATTTATCCTGGAATATAAACACAGGATTGAACCGGCTGATATAAAAAGATGGATATGCACCGGCCAGCAGGGAGGCAATCAGAAACAACAGGATAACGAAAATCAATAGCTCCGGATTGGATTTAAAACTTAATGAAACGTCCATGTAAATCCACATCCTGGAGTAAATTTCGACCAGGTATTCTCCAATTATCAAACCAATCACAACTGCTAAAAGGCTTAACACCATATTCTCTCCCATAAACTGCCAGATGATCTGCCTCCGATTGCCTCCAACCACTTTCCTGACACCGATCTCCTTTAACCTTTTACTGGAAAAGGCAATGGCATTATTCATGAAGTTGAAACAGGCCAGCAACAAGATAAAAATGGCCATCAAAGGAGGTGCTGTAACCGCTGCCGGATGGAAACTGTGCCTGAACCAGTGCGACCAGAGATCCCCCCCGCGGTGGGCCATATCTGAAAAGGGGGCCAGGTAATAACGTTCAATCCTGAACTGCTCCTGCGCCTCATTCTGGATAGTAATGTATTCCTGCAGTAATTCTTCAATAACCGGAATCTGCGACCGGTCGGGTACAAGCAGAAATGTTCCTGCAATGGCTGTTTGCCAGTCATGTTCATCCACCTGGTGTATCTCAAAGTAATTATCGATATACAGGAGTGCATCGAATGTGAAACTTGAATTGAGAGGGAACTTCCTGAATACACCTGCCACCAGGTAGGTTCTCTCTTCATTATTAGTAACTAAAGATATGATTTCACCCACCGGATCTTCATTGCCAAAATAGATCTCCCCCATCTCATCGCTGATAATGATAGAGTTCATATCCCCGAATGACTCACTCGTCCCTGATACCAGGTCCAGGGTAAACATCTTAAAAAACGCCGAATCACAGTAGGCAATTCCCTTATTAAAAACATTTTCACCGAGTTTTACTGGAAGATAACTTGTAACCACCCTGACCACATCCTGTATGCCGCCAATATTTTCCTTTACCAGAGGGGCCAGTGAGACCGGGCTGATACCATAGGCCTGAGACCTATCCTCGATCTGCCGGGTAACTTCTATCCTGTAAATCTGTTTGGCATGCTCATGAAAGGTGTCAAAATCAGCATCATATTTATTGCTGATATAGGCTACGATACAGACAGCCAGGGCCAACCCAAGACCTAAAACATTAATCAGTACATACAGCAGGTTACTTTTGAAGTTTCTCAGGGTGATGACCAGGTAGTTTCGAAACATGGCGCAATAAATATTCTGTTAAAGAATATTGTGAGTAAATATATTTATTATCATCCAATGTACGTTAATCTATTCATAACGACCCTTTATCAAATGGTGATGTAATAAAAGACCGGTATGAGGCAGAATCGTTGCTTTTCTAAACTGTATTCCATAATTTTCAAATCTGTATACCCTTGAAATGACAGGAAAACCCACATCGGATTATCAATGGCCCGGCAAGAAAATCCTTATTGTTGAGGACGATCCGGCCAGCTGCCATCTGTTTAATATTCTGCTGAAAAGTCGCGGTTCAGAACTGGTCATTACCGATAACGGACTGGATGCTGTTCAGATCTGCCAGGAAGATTCCGGCATCAACCTGGTATTAATGGATATTCAGCTTCCCATCATGGATGGATATACAGCCACTGCGAAAATCAAGGAAATGAGGGCGGAATTACCGGTGATTGCCCAGACCGCTTATGCACTGGAAGAAGATGAACAGAAATGTTATGCTGCAGGATGCGACGGATACCTCACCAAACCGGTCAAGTCAGTTGAGTTGTTTAAATTGATCGATCAGTTGATTTAGTCACCCCTTACTCAAATGGATCTTTTCTTGCCGGGGAATTTCATATTCAGGACGATCAGGGAGAGTACTATAAACACCATCCCCACAATCTGTACCATGACAGGAGATTCATCCGGCAGGATCAACCAGCTAAGCAAGGCACCGAAGACCGGTATCAGGAATTTCCATATATTCAGTTCCGAGACCTTGACACCGGGCCTTTTCAGCAGGATGAACCAGATACTGAAGGCAACCGCCGACATAAAACTCAACCACCCGAGCGATACATAATAGGCCGGTTCGTTGATGGTGAACCGGATCCCGACAAAGGCGGTTGACCATAACATACAGGCGAGTACGGCAAGAAAAGTGGTAGTGATAATCAGGCTTCGCAAATCGGACCGGATGTTAATTAAGCCCCAAAAGTAAAATAAAAATCCCGGTAATCGTTGCGACTACCGGGATGAAATATGATGGATTATAAATGAGAAGTATCCTTTACCTGACGGACATCACAAACAGGCTTTCATATTGATCCACGGATGCCTGGTAAGCTTCCTTCTGAATGGCTTTTTCCTCAGGACTTGTGTTGCCCTGGAAAACGGTAGCCATAAATCCGAGAACTGCTATTAATGATATGAATGCTATTAACCTCGACACACTCGGAAATCCTGACTTATAAACTTGTTCTTTCATCACAGTGGCTTTTATTATTCAACTTCACTATAGTCCACAATCAGTGTACCAAAGTTTATATTATTCTGTATTATAGGTGTTTATGAAATATTTAAGACAAAATCGTCTTAAATAAGTGTCCAATTCCGTACACTCTTGTTCAATTTCGGATAATTGGTGAGTGGTTGTCAGGGTATTTTCCTAAAAATGGTTAACTGATATTTATTGTAAATAGTTTCCCATTCATGGCTGTCAAGATAATCCGTCTTTAATTCTTCGAACCGATCCATTTTAAGCGGATATGGATTCCCGTCATCTAACAGTACAATGTATTCAGCATCACGTATCTCCGGGAAAACATAGATTTTTGACCTGTAAGCCAGATGCGGCGTAATAGTATTTGTAGCACAAACACCTGCATCGTCCGGAACCATTTTCAATGCATTTCTAATTTCTTTAATATTGAGATCAGACCTGTACATTTTAGGGCTGAACACATTTTCTTTTATTTCATGATGCCAGTATTTACGTTCGGCACCTGTGCCGTAAATAGTGGCATGAGTGCATAATATTGTAATTACCAATCCAATTATATATTTGGATTCCAGGTTCTTAATTTTGGATAAAGCATAGAAAACAGAAAGAGTATAGATGGATTCAATTTCAACTGAATGATAGGCACCCAGGCTCCATCTGGATGGATAATCCATTAACATTTTTTGTGCCAGCATAGGCAGTATTGCCAGCAGGATAACAGGGCGCCTGAATAATAACCAACCACCACAAATGAGGAAATAGTAATAATATTCGGCTTTTACCCAATTCCCAAGTTTATGTCCGTTATGATTATAAAATAGTTTAAAAAAGACCTCAATCGGATGAGCTAAAAAATATTTAAACACCTCCTTTGGGGTTTCACCAAAAGATCTATAATGGAATCCCCAATAAGGGAAGGCAGGATCTTCATAATAGGGGATCATGACAGTCATAGCGATTATGAAGTAGGCTATGGCTATCACAATATAAATACCTGCGAAATAACGTGCTTTTCGGTTTTTAAATTGCCATATAATTAATACAACTGTTACAAATACAAGCCATACAGACATATTTTCCTTTGAAAGAAGGACAAACAGGAATGCCAAACTGGACAGGACAAATTTATTTTTGATGAAAAAATAGATGAACCAGGTTATGATTGCAGATCCCATGATTGCATCATTATAATCTGATGACAGAGAGGCAAAATGACCTTGCAGGATAAAGTAATGGAACAGTGCAAGAAGTGCGAGTTTGTAGTCATTGGTTAAATATTTAATAAACTTATAACAACCAATCCCGCCTAATATGATAAACAGAACCTCAATAATAAGAAGGGTGTAAGTTCCTGCTATAGGATTAAGTAACCAGTACAGCGGCAGAATAAAAATAAGAGTATATGAAAGATGGACCTGGAAAAATGTCTTGAGCGGAGGAGTCATAATTGGATTAGGATTGACCCTGAAATGAGAAAAATCCCAGATGGCATTATTATGCAGTGCATAATCAAACGCATAGGTCCTGAAGAAGTAATGATTAGAAATAACCTGGGCGAGATACAATCCTGAAAACAGAATGATTATCAAAAAAAAAAACGGTCTTATAATTTGGAATAAAATTCTTCAAATCAGATATGGAAGGCCGATGAATCTGTATATAGTCGGATATTTTCATGCTTGATCAGTAATTTATCCTTGCTGATTTACTTTCCTCGCCCCGATTACTCGGGGCGAGGAAACGAGCTCCTGAGTTCGGCGAAGCCAATCATCGATCCTTTATATTTGTTTTTAATTGCGCTCGCTAACCCCGCTGCAAGGTACAGGCAATGCGCTCCTAGGATTCAAGAATAACAAATTAATGATTGGGATCATTGTTGAAAGTTATTTATTAATTCGAGATTGCCAAAACTTAAGAAATAATTATTTATAGACTTCTGTTAAGTTTTATAGGATACTGATTTATTTGTTAATATTCATTTACTTTCAATTTAGCACAAAATCCCGCATTACGCATAGCCAATGTTGAAGGTATGTGCCTTTTCATTGTATGATTATTTTTACAATTGTCTTATTTTTTTATTAAAAATTGCGGTCATTTTCTTGCTGTAATTTACTTTATCTGTAATTGTAAATCGCATTACTTTATTGCCAGTATCTGTATATTGCAATACAGCATTACTATCGACACTTACACTAACTTGTTCAAAAGTAAAAGGGAAATTAGATTTATCCTTCTCAACAAAATAGGGAAAAACAGAACTGCACCATAAATTTCTCAAAGGTATAGAAGAATCAAGTATATGTGATTGTAAATCTTCAGTATTCACAGGAAAATATAAATGGGGGATATAGTTTATAGAATCGGTAGATTTTGTAAAAGCATATAGGAAATAGTTAATAATTGGATCGGAAGCACCTTTCAATAAAACAGAACGATGTTCACTCCAGAAAGAAGCATTACCATTATTCTGCCATGATCCTCCATCAAAACAGGGTATCCACCATATATTAGGAATATTATTCATTACCTTAATAAATGCGTTCTTGTCAAGCCTGACATTATATTCAAAAAAGTCCTGCTTGCTCGATTCCCCTATAAAGATTATCAATTTGTCAACTTTATTCTCAAATAGAATGGCGTTTCTGTTGTATGCCGCAGCAATATCCCTAAGACTTCCGACCGAAATTATTGTTACTTTATTATCCGATTTTTCTAAACAATTTAAAATAGCATCGCATCCTTCCTGAGAATTGGGTTGGCTTTCTCCTGTATCATCGGGTGATGTCAGTTTTTCTTTCAGACCCGGATAAACAGGGATTTTTCTGCCTGTAATGAAGTTTAATTGTTCAATTGGAACTCTGCCTGGCGTTTTATGTGGTTTTGCATAATCAATTATTATAGATTTAATGTCAATTTGTTTTAAGGCATAAAGTGCTGCTAAGTCGAAATGATCATCAGGATCCGCAAAGGGGTGATATAAATCTGTCACATATATAACCGTCGTCATTCTCGGATCTATATTTAAGAAGCAGGAGCAAATGATAAAGACTGTTATAAAAAAAGTAATCACCATATTCCTATGCATATATTTAATTAATGATTGAGTGTACTTTATCCTAATACTTTTATTGTTACACTGACATCTTCTGTAGTTTCAAAGGTAGCCAGGGCAACTAATGGGCAGATTCCATAAGGATTAACTTCAATGATGATCTGACCATCTACCACCAGATCGATATTGAAAGGTTCCGGTTTTGGTTCAGGTTCAGGATCATTACACTGTACCGCCAGAATAAGTACCAGGGAGAACAAAACCAGAAAAAATCTTTTCATCCTTCATCACTTTTTTGAGACAGCCTTCTCCAGCGCAATCATGGTTGTGTAATACTTGGTAATCATATTGGGGATCTCCCAGTCAGGGAGGTTATTATTATGCAGGTACTCCAGGTACTTTTCAGTAACCTGGATGAAATGTGCTTCATGTCCTACTTTATAGCTATCCGGGACCTTCACAAGCCATCTGTTCTCATTCAGCTTTTCCAGCTCAACACCCGGGTATGCAGGAATGATTTTTTCTTCAAGTGCCTGTTTTAGTTCAGCTTCAAATTGTTGTAAATCAGCATCATCGCCCGCAACCACATACAGCATCGGTTTGAAATTCTCTTCGGCTCCCTGCCTGATCTCAAGTTCACACCCTGTACCCCGCATGATCGAATAATGAATGTCTCCTGTCCCTTCCGGGGCCTCGTAATTCCATGTGACCGAAACTTTGGCATGTATTCCTTTAATGGTATAAACCATCTCTCCGTTTGAGTAAACCTTTAGTGTATCCTCATCTAAATATTGATCCAGGTAACCCGGATATTTCTCCAGTCCGGTTACCCGTTTAAATTGTTCCGGGACGAGATCCGTGGTCCATCTCCTGGCAGCTATCATGTCAATGTCCTCTTTTTTGATTATCCGGCCGGGAAAAGTTTCCCACATGATCAGGTCTGCCAGGTGAGTGGATACATCCACGATCCCATCACCCTGTTGCTTAACATCGAAAAACCAACCGGGACGAACAATGGGATTTCCGGCCACATACTTGAAAAAATGATGTACGCTTTCTTTTGTAATGGCGGGATTATCCGGTGTGCCGGGAATTATTTCTCCAAACACTTCCGAGATCATGGATAATTCGCGCTGCAGCATGGTGGTGATCTCATACCGTTCTGTCATGATATCATAAAGCAAAACACCTTTTTCCCGGGCAATCTGAAAAGCTTTCTCCAGTTTGGGCAGCTCCCCGGGAAAAATCACCATGGGCTTGTCGGCCAGCACATTCAGACCGGCTTCGACCGACTGCAAAATATAATCTGTTTTGCGGGCATTGTTTCCCGATAAAACCACAACCTGACCCGGCTTTTCCTCAATCATCTTCTCCAGGAAATCATCTCCCCTGTAAACACTTTCATTCCAGCTGGTGGGTTGATCTGAGCGGTTATTGAATCCCTCTACCCTTTTAAGATAATCAGCCAGCTCCGGACCATCCAGGGCATAGACAAACACCTCAGGATCAACCTCTTCGTACATTTGTTTCTGGACCAGGGCTGCATGAAAATGTCCCGGATCAAGATTTATCAGCTTCACGGTTTTTTCTTTTTTTTGTGTGCAGGCACACACAAGAATAATAATTGAAAATATTGCTATGCGTTTCATACTACTAAATCTGTTCCATAGGGAGAACGTTGGGGACGCGAAAGCATTGCATTGGCTTCGTCATCGTCCCTGAATTTTTCAGCCACCGGATCCCAATAGAGTTTCCTGTCGAATTTCATTGCAATATGGCTGACCAGGCAGGCCGAACAGGATCTGTGAGCCACTTCTACCGGTGCAACAGGTTCCTCACGGGTATTGATTGAATCAATCCAATCCTGGTGCTGCTCTGCAGCATGATGCAGGTGTATTTCATCCTCCCTGATTACCGATTCCAGTATTGTTGAATCGCTTGCAGCCAGGGCCTTCTGACTCTCCTCTTTAGCTGCCGGATCGCTTGCTGTAACCGAATAGGCGCCCCGTGCCACAAAGATCCAGCCATCTTCTCCCACGAACTTAACTCCATTGGGGTAATCGCCACTGATATGCATGATGGTACCATTTTCATACCTGGCCCAGACTTTGAAATCTCCATGGACATTCCATAGTCCGGATGCCGGAAACTGTGCCTCCGCTTCCACTTCAATGGGTCCGGTAAATTCTGTCCCCATAGCCCAGTGGGCCGTGTCGATATGATGCGCTCCCCATCCGGTGATCATGCCTGCACCAAACTGCTCACACCGCAGCCATCCCGGGCGGTCATAACCTTCCTGGGGATGTACCCGTTTTTCGGTATAATAGACTTCCGGTGTTGATCCCAGCCACATATCATAATCGAGGTTATCAGGGATAGGCATTTCAAGTTCCTCTTCTCCTGAAGGATCACCCGGCAGTCCAATATAAATCTCCTTCACCTGGCCGATCCTGCCATTTCTGACCAGTTCACAGGCTTTTTTGAACTGGGGCCATGGACTTACCGAACGCTGCTGGCTCCCGATCTGAAATATCCTTCCGGTTTTTTTGATTACATCGGCCATTTGCCTTCCCTCTTTAATGGTCAGCGAGGTGGGTTTCTGCAGGTAGATATCCTTACCGGCAAGGGCAGCTTCCATAGCAGGCTGGGCATGCCAGTGATCGGGTGTGGAAATGATCACCGCATCGATGCTTTTATCTTCCAGCAGTTCCCTGTAATCAGTACAGGTCTTTATATCCAGGTAATCAGCATCCCCGGTTTTCTCAAGGTACCATTCCCGCAACAGCTCCTTCCCTTCCAGCGCCCGTTTCCTGTCAACATCGCAACACGCGACCAGCAGGGCATCTTCCGATCTGAACGTGTCAAACATATCATGTCCACGGGCTATCCGGCCGCAACCGATCTGGGCTATCCGGATTTTGCCCGATGGTCCTTTTTTCAATACACATGAAGGAATGATGGTCGGAACAATAATGGCTCCGGCTGCTCCTGCAACTGTGTTTCGAATGAATGATCTTCTTTTCATATTGTTTAGTTTAGTTGATATTCAGAATCCAAATGATACCACCTTTCAGGTGCTCCCTGAAAAGGGGATCATCATAATGTTCCGGTTTATGACCCAGGGCAGTATACCACTGCCTTCCTCCATCAAATTCATGGCACCAGGCGAGCGGGAAATAATCGCCAAAAACTGTTCCCGGGAATTCGACTCTTTGTTCATCTTCCACCGTGGTTAGATCGGCGGCGATCAGGATGTGAATATCGGGATTAAGGTGATGGATATAGTAACATTCATCCTCCCATTTCCATGGATCAGGCAGATGCACAGTAGAAGGATGATTGCCATCAATGATCTTAATATCAAATGGTTGCATAGAAGGGTGGCGATAGAATTTTCCTCCGAGCAACGACCAGAACCAGGGCCACTCCCGCTCCGACCCGCAGGCTGAATGAATACCGGCAAAACCTTTCCCCGACCGGCAATATTCCTGGAAAACTCTCCTTTGCTCATCGCTGGTAAAGGCATCATTGTTTGAATTCGAGAAAATGATCGCATCAAACCGGCCGAGGTATTCTCTGGTAATTAATTCAGCACTTTCGGAGACTTCGGTTGCAATGCCCAATTCCTGACAAATCTCCTCCAATGCCTTAACACTGGCCTTGATATTATCATGAATATAACCTTCTCCGTTTCTGGTATAGATCAGCACCTTCTTCTGACTTTCTGAACAAGAAACCAGCGCCAGAACGAACAAAAAAAAGACAAGAAATCTCTTCATAAGTTTTTACTTTTCAGAAATGGTAATTTGTAACGGTTGTACGTAATCCTGCCAGAGATTTTCAGCAGTACCTGCATCAATCTCCCCGTCATAAACGAAAACCCGGTATTTCAGCACATATTCTTTTCCAGGGTTAATTATCCAGCCTTCATGCCGGATGGGACAAAATTCAAAAAACAGGTCTCCTCTCCCGTCAACTGCATCCTCGGGCCATACACGCATAGGCTCGGGATGGGCCCGGTTGCCCGTGTGGCTCATAAAGATCAATCCGGAAGTATGATCAGCACCTGTCTCACCGGATAGCATGCACCATTTTGCATTGGAGGCGTCGGCGTCGGCCCGTGTCTTTCCTTCCGAAGTAAGAACGGTTGAATTTTTATTGGTCCAGGTTTCGGTTGCGCGGAATCCTATTCCCCCGCCATACCTGTACTGGGCTAAATTGACCAGGCTGTCCGTTGCACAGCTCAGCGTAAACACAAAATCGAGCATCCATACCGGCCGGTCATTGATTTCCATCTGCCAGGCCCTTACATCCCATACCTCGTTCATGGCTACTTTCTCTCCGTCATCAGCACTAAAATCGACATGTTCGTGTAACACCTTAAATCCTGTAAACAGGTCGCCCGAAGAGGTCGACAATGTTCCTTTGTAACGCACGGTACCCTGTCCTTCAGCCAGGTTCCAGAAATCGACCTGCCTGCCCTCAAAAAAGGTCAATGTCCATGGATTCCATATCCCATAATGGTGATAATGATCGGGAGGTTGTATCCGGGTTAGTACTTTTCCTGCAGGGGAATGCAAAGGATGAATATAGGCTCCCGGTTTGCGATATAAGGGATCAGTACCTTCAGGTGCTTCAATCATGGCATGCCGGTAGCTGAGGATTTCCTTATCGCCGGCAAAGAGTGTAATGTTTTCAGAATCCTCTTGTGCTTTCATATTTCCTGGTCCGGATACTCCTGCTTCACTCTTCAGCACAAATTTCACCTCTTCTCCCTTTTTCAGGTCAGTACCAGGATAGAACCAGAGTTTAGGGTCTGCACCCTGTTCAACCTGTGAAGGAATTTCCACCAGGCTGCCTTCTTCAAGCCGGTACAGGACAAGTCCCGAGACATCCGTATCAATTCCATCCAGTGAAATGCACATCGGCTGATCCGTTATATCTTTTTCAGGGGTAATTGAAAACTTTAAACCGCTGTCCTGGCAACTCATCATAGGGAATAATAATAAAAACAGTACCATTATCCATAGTCGTATAATCATGCTTATCAATTTTAGTCAATTTAGCTCATTCCAGTCATTTTAGCTCAATTCTTCCAGAGTATCTATAAATGCCAGGATATTCCCACTCTTAACCCCCTGAGGCATCCCGCCACCCACCGACCAGAGGATCCTTGATTTATCCCCGATCGATTCCCACATCTGCTTAACTCCTTTCCTGACATCTTCAGGAGTCCCGGCGGCCATTACATCCCGGGGAGGAAGATTGCCCACAAGCGTTACCGTATCCCCTGCCAGATCGCGGATCTCCTGCATGGAATGTTCAAAACTAAAATTAAACATATTTATTCCGATTTCCTTAAGATAGGGGGTGCTGACCAGTCCGTTGGCATCGTTGTGGAAAAACCGGATGGACGCATCGAATGATCCGAAGATCTCTTTCAGGTAGGGAACGGCAAATTCCCGGCAGGCTGCATCATCCACAAATCCGACAATATCGTCGAGTATAATTATCCCATCAATACCCGGGAATGATTCCTTCTGCAACTGAAGCCATTTAGTGGTGAACTGCGTGATGGTCTTCAGAAGGGTATGACACTGGTCCGGAGCCATCATCAGGGCCATCATGAATTCGGTTGTTCCCATCAGGAAGCTTGCAATATTCATGGGTCCCCGTGCATAAGCAAATTTTATTTCATGTCCGGCATCCCTTATCTTGCCCTGAAACTCGTCCAGCCGCTGAATAATAAACGGCAATAATCCTTCCGACCCGGGATCCGGTACTTTTAGGGATGAAACCTCCGAAATATCATTGATGATCTTTTCGGCGTGGGGCAGGCTGGCCTCATTCCAGGTAAGTTTCGAACCAAAAGCAGACGGCTCGGTACACATGCCAAATTCTGACCAGAATCCAGGAAGCATAATCACATCCGGAAAATCACTCACAGCCTTGAGATTGGCATCGAACCACAACTGGCCGGAACCATAGTACCGGATATTTGATATCCCGTACCACCCCGGTATCCAGGGACTATCGATAATAAATCCCGCAACGGGATGATTCGTTTTCTTTCCGTTCACCACATCGAGCAGGATGCTCCACTGATTCTCTGTCATTCAGACCGGATTTATTTTTAGCGATTAATAAGAGTTATGAATATAATTATTATTTTGGAGCTGGGAAACTATGGTAGAGTTTTATCATACTATCTGAATGGCTAGTTACCAGGTACTGGTTGCTGGGTGTCCTTCGATAGCAGATTACCTGGTAACCAGTAACTAGTGTTTAATTGCGTAAGTTAGCTATATTATTCTTAATCTGTGAACCTTTCACTTCTCTTTTTCTCCATTTAAAAGGCTTGCACTCCTTATTGTAGTTTTTTACATAGGCTTCAATTTGTTCTCTCAGTTC
>JADHVS010000168.1 GCA_016783865.1 Bacteroidales bacterium | reverse complement strand
TGGGCCTACTTTAATGCTGTAAGGATCTATGGAAAGGTTCCTTATATCTGGCCTTCACTGACTACCGTTGAAGAGATTCTGGAGTATGTTAATACCGACAGTGAATTTATTGATACTGTTCAGATCATTTTTAAACCTGATGGCTATTATAACGATACCATTATTGACACAATTACCCTTGAGAGAACTTTTTTCGACCTGGATGCCGTAGTTGATACATTCACCACTCAATTGGAGAATAAGATCAAAGCAGTGGGTGTCATTCACAACCTTACGAATAATGACCAGTCGTGGGAGGTTACAGTCTGGAATAAATTTGCCATGCACTGTCTCCTGGGACAGATGTACCTCTTTCAGGGTGACCTCACAAAGGCAGAAGCCAACTTTTATCACATCATGTATTATTCAGACCCGGAAGCTGCAGGCGTCCTGAGATATGGACTTGACCAAAGGTTTGCAACCTCAAAATGGAGGAATATTTTTACGAGTATCGATATAAATGAGCACATTTTTACGATCTGGTTCGGCAAATCCTTTCAGCAGCAGCATAACCTGCAAAAGCTTTTTTCGAAAATTCCTCCCAATACCTACATGCTGAAACCGACTAAAATTGCCATTGATTACTGGGAAACGATTTGGGATGGGGTTGATATAAACGTAAACTCGAATGATCCTGCCATGACCGAGGTGGAGGAACCCGGAAAACCGGGTGATTTTTACCGGGGCTATAACGTGTCTTATTCATACCTTGAAGGGGAGGAAGAAATGCTGGTTGTCGATGTAAAAAGGATGCTCGAACTGAAACGAAAAGGATTTGTGAAAGAATACAGAACCATGATGGAAAATGTGGATACGGTTATTCATAAATATACATTTAACAAAAGTCCATTTGACCAGGACCGCCATTTCCCCGTTTTCAGGGCAGCCTCAATCCATCTGTATTATGCCGAGATCTATGCCAGGTGGTGGTTTGACCATAACGGGATAATCCGGCCTGAGGTGATTAAAAGCCTGAATATCCTGAACGACGGTTCCTATAACAGCAATCCCGACCAGAAAGGTGTCAGGGGAAGAGTGGGTTTTGGAGACAGAGACGACGCTGTGACCGTTGGAAACATCATTTATGTGCATGATCCAGTGACTAATAAAATAAAGGGATGGCTTAACTATACTGCAAACTTGAAGGCAAAGCAGGAATATATTGAAGACAAGATCCTGGATGAAAGAGCCCGTGAACTGGCCTTTGAGGGTGAACGCTTCTATGACCTGATGAGGATCGCCAAAAGAAGGAACGATCCTTCCTACCTGGCAGACAGGGTGGCTGCTAAATTTCAAGGCCAGAAGACCGAACAGATCCGGGAGTTCCTCATGATCGAAGAAAACTGGTATGTGCCTTTCTTTGAATAGTTTAATGAATTACCGCTACCCCAACCGGCAGTTCATTATTCGATATTCAATATTTGAGATTTCTTCTCTAAACCTTCATCTTTTTAGATGAATGATATTCAGACGGAGTAACTCCATATTTCTCCTTAAAGCATTTAATGAAGTAAGACTGGTTGTTGAAGCCTGTCTTATAACAGACCTCCTTTACCGACAATTGAGTTTCTACCAGCAACTCAGTAGCCCTTATCAGTCGTATCATCCTGATAAACTCAACAGATGAATAACCGGTCAATGCCTTGATCTTGCGGTAAAGCTGGGTGGAACTTATTGCAAGCTTTCGCGATAACTCTTCGACATTCAGGTCAGGATCATCAAGGTTTTCCTCGATCAGATCCCTGATGTTCTTAATATACTGGTCATCTCTTGAAAGTTCTTCAGACGTATTATTTAAATTGAACTCCAGTAGTTTATATTTATTATGTATCAGCTCCCTGTTCTTGATCAGTCTTTTTATCTGGGTCTCAAGAACGTATATTTCAAAAGGTTTGACAACATATGCATCAGCACCGGAATTGAATCCGTATACCTTGCTTTCCTCAGTATCTTTTGCAGTAAGAAGGATCACAGGGATATGACAAGTAGTGGTATCGCTCTTCACCTTTTCGCAGAATTCATACCCATTCATCTCAGGCATCACAATATCACTGATAATGATATCCGGTATTATCTTTTTCGCGATCTCATATCCATCCCTTCCATTTTCAGCTTCATAATATTGATATTCACTTGACAGGAAATTTTTAAAGAATTCCCTTAGTTCTTCGCTGTCCTCAACCACAAGAATGCTTAAAGCATGGCCTTCTTTGCTGGTAGTTTCTGCAGCAGATTCAACCGGTTCCTTGTCAGCCTGGATATCCTGGTACTTGATATCGGGCTCATAGAAAAGGTCCGGTACCAGCTCATCTTCCGTTAAATGATCCTTGCCAACCGGCAAAAAAATATCGAAAGTCACTCCTTCTTCTGTGGAATGTGCAGTAATCTCTCCATGATGCAATTCAACAAGCGATTTTGTAAGTGCCAGACCAATCCCTGATCCTTCCTGGCTCGGATCGATCTTATAAAATCGCTCAAAAATCGCATCCAGCTGATCCTCGGGGATAAAGCTTCCCTCGTTAAAGACAGTTAATTGTGCAAATTCTTCGGGCAACTGATGATCGGGACCTTCCTGGATGGTTTTACTTACAGAAATAAAAATGGTTCCGCATTTCACCGTATATTTAAAGGCGTTTGACAAAAGATTGTATATAACCTGTTCCATTTTTCGGGGATCAAACCACAAGGGAAAAGGATTTTCGGGCAGGTTGATATGGAGATCGATATCTTTCTTGTTCCGTAAATATTCAAAATTTCTCACCTGCTGTTCAACGAATTGTGCAAAATCCATCTCCGTAAACGCCAATTTGATCTTTTCTGCATTCATTTTACGGAAATCAATGATCTGGTTGATCAATCTCAACAAGAATTTGGCATTCCGGTAGGCAAGTATGAGCTGGTTCCTGATATGAAATCGTGTGGCTTCCTGCTTCCTCAGCAGGTCTTCAATCGGTGCGACCGTAAGGCTAAGGGGAGTCCTCAATTCGTGGGATATATTGGTAAAGAACTGAAGTTTTGACTCGTTCAGTTCATTCATCTTTTCCATCTCAATTTTATCGAGCCTGAGGGAATGCTTCAATGCCTGCCGGTGGAGAAGCAGCATCATAATCAGCGTAATGAATGTCAGTACCAGGAAGAGTATGATGATCCTGGCCAGGGTGGTTTCCCACCATGGTGGAAGTATTTCAATCGTCAATTCGGCAGGCTCACTCATCCAGTAATTATCCGAATTGGAGGCCCTGACTTTTAATATATAAGCACCTGCCGGAAGGTTCGAAAAGCTGGCGTAGCCCAACGAAGCTGGTATGCGGACCCAGTCCATGCTATACCCCTCAAGAAAATATTCCACCATATTCTCATCGGGTGACTGGTAATGCGTGGCCGTAAAATGGATGCTGAAATTATTCTCCTTATGGGTCAGGCGTATACTCCCCCTTTCCGATATGGCTTCCGGCAGAAGAATATTGCCATTAATCTTTTCCCCGATACATACCGGCTTGTTAAATACATCCAATCCGGTAAAACTAAGTTTTGGTGCTATTTCATTATCCCGGATCAGTTCGGGTTCAAAAAAGGTAATTCCATGCCTGCCACCGAAATACAATTTCCCGTCTGATGATTTAAAATAGGAATTGACCATGAAAACATTCCCCTGTATCCCATCCTGGGGTGTGTAATTTTTAAACGTGGATGTGGCGGGGTCGCAGCAGGATAATCCCTTGTTGGTGCTGCACCAGAGTTTTCCATCATCATCCGGTAATATACTGAATACGTCATCCCCATGGAGCCCGTCATCAACGGTCAGATAAGAGAACCGGTAATTCTCAGGATCAATTATATTTATACCACCGCCCTGTGTCCCGGCCCAGATAGTTCCGTCAATATGCTCGTACAAACAATTAATCTCATTGTTATTAAGATAATCATCTTGTGATCCGTCGGCATAAAAATGCATGAATCCCAGTTCGGGCTTTTGCTGTCCCGTAAGGTCAAGCTCATAATATTTGGTTTTGAGCAGGTTAATGCCACCATTCTGGGTACCGATCCAGAAATTACCGTTCCGGTCGAGCAGGAATGAGGTGATCACATCGTCCGACAGGGAAGCGGGATCCGAATCATCAGACCGGAAGACATAGGCATCCATGGAACCGCGTTTTGACGCCGGTATCAGGTAGATCCCCCTGTAAGAACCAATCCACAAATTCAGGTTTTCATCCAAAAAAATCTTTCGCTTGATATCGGACCAGTCAGCCTCACCACTCAGGTATTGTGAGTAAACCCATTTTCCCTTATTCCGTTCCATTTTTATGAGCCCGAAATTCGTTGCCAGCCAGAAGACGGATGACGATTCCTTCTGGATATCCCATATTGCTTCATAAGGCATACTCTTGTAAAAATGGTCCGGCATGTTTTCATGCCGAAAAATATACCTGGCTTTCTGCGGATTATATCTCATCAGGTTTAAGCCGCTGTTGCGCGTTCCTATCAGCACATCCCTGTCTGCCTCATTAAAACAGAACACGGTATTGGATGACAGCGATGATTTATCCTTCGGATCAAACCTGAAGGTATGGAAAGGCTTTCTGAGCAGGTTTATAATACTTAACCCTTCACCGCCATGGCCGACCCAGAGGTTTCCCGAAAAATCCTCAAACAGTGAAAAAATCACATTTGCGGCAAGGGAATTTATGCTGTTGAGGTCATGCTGAAAAAGCCTGAACTCACCTGTATGAAGATTAAGGCGTCCAAGGCCGGACTGACTCGTTCCGATCCACAGGTTCTGATCGCTCCCCGGCAGAAGGACATCCACTGATAATCCTTCCGTACCACTGACCCTTTGCAGCATTCCATTGGAAGTATAGAATAAATACAACCCGTCCGTCGTACCCAGGTAAAGCCTGTTGTTGTTTACCATGCAAATAGCGGAAACCAGCATATTCATCTTAAGCACCTCGTTCACACTGAACTGGCCAGGATCATTAATCCCCGCCCTGCTGTTAAAGACGGTTGTTGTCACATTTCCCTGCGAATCCGTGCTCGAATGGCACAGGTATAAAACATTTTTATCTATTGCTACGCTGTTCAGGAACTGCCCCATGTCAATTTCAAAGGAACCGGTTATTTCAACCTCCCGGAAAAGCCGCATTGAATCTTTCAACCCGAGAGGCAGGTAATGGAACCTGCCGTCCGTATAGGCATAAATCGACTGATTGAATTCAAAACATTCAAATATCTTCCCAGGCCCTGCCAGCTCGTAATTGATATCCTGCAGTGAGTAGCTGATAAAATCATCCTGGTTCCTGTTATACCGGCAGATTCCCCGTGCAAAAAACCAGAGGTCACCCTCAGAATCCCTGAGGATATCAGAGCAATGCTTTGACGGGAAACTGTTTGGTTTCCCCAGTTCGGTTTTATAGTTAACGGTGGAATAGCCATCATACCGCATCGCACCGTCCCACGTACAGAACCAAATATTTCCGTAGTTATCCTGTGCGATGTCATTGATGGTACCATTATTCAGTCCATTCAGGGTGCTCAGGTACCTGAAAGCAACATCCTGGCTGAAGGATGTGAACGAACAAAATATCAGAAGAACCAACACAAAACCTCTCATATAATGCTAATTTTACTGAATAAAGATACGCATTTTGGACAGTACTAACAGCTCAGAATATTTTGCAACGTAAAAATTAGAACATGAAAAGGAACACACATCGCCTCATCACCGGAATATATCTCCTGCCGCTTATATTCGTCAACATGTCATGCGCACAGGAAAAATCTCCGCCCAACATTATTTTCATCGTCACGGATGACCAGGAACGATGGGAATTCAATTTTCTTCAGGAAGGCAGGTACGAGGACGGCCGGCCAAAAAACCTCTCTCCAAACATTGACCGGCTGGCAGAAGAGGGAATTATCTTCGACCAGTGCTATGTAACCACATCTGTTTGCACACCAAGCAGGTACAGCATTTTAACCGGCCAATATGCTTCACGGGCCTTAAATAAGTCCTACCTGGAGGAAACGGAAAAGCATGGACAGGCCAATGTGGCATGGAATGTGCGGATCACACCCGAAGTCGGGACCATTGCCCGGATCCTGCGGGAAGAAGGATACTTTACGGGGGGCGTCGGGAAAAACCATGTCATGGAAGCTCGCCATCCCCACAGGATCCCCCGGTATGCTGATCCCCGGGACCCGGTCATCAGGAAACAACTGGCTGATAACCAGGAGGCCCAGATAAATGCCTATCACGAAGCAGGATTTGACTTTGCTGCCTCCATATACAGCGGGAACCTTCCTACCTCCTATCCCCTGGCGCTTGAACATCATAATATGGACTGGATTGTCATGGGAGCACTTGAATTTCTTGAACAGGCGGCCACCAGGGAAAAACCGTTTTTCCTGTATTTTGCCACTACGTTAAACCACGGGCCGCACAGAATGGGAACTAAATACCTGGGGGATCCTCTGGCCACGGCTACAGGATTTTTAGATCAGCCTCCCGGTGTGATGCCTGCCAGGGAAACCATAAAACAACGTATCGAGGAAGCGGAATTAAAAGAAGAAGCAGCCGATGTATTGTGGCTCGACGATGGCATCGGTGCTTTATTAAAACGCCTTGAAAATATGGGAGCACTCGGGAACACGATCATTTTCTTCATCGATGACCACGGCGTGGAATCAGGGAAGGGATCACTCTACCAGGGCGGGATACTGACGCCGGCCTTTGTCTGGGGACCTTCCTATTTTAAATCGGGCTTAAGAACCAGCCAGGTGGTTGCAAACATCGATTTCGTCCCTACGGTACTGGAATTATCCGGGATCCGGAACGGGGACCGGTTCCGGTTCGATGGTACCAGTTTCCTGCCATTGCTTCTTGGAGATGACAACCCGGTACATTCCTCACTGTTGTTCGAAATCGGTGCCACCAGAGCCGTCATTAAAGGTAACTACAAATACCTGGCCTTCCGCATTCCTGAGAGTAGGGCGGTCATGGCTTCGGGCAGCGACCTTCCCATGACCCACATCTGCGACAGCCCAGGCGGAAGGGGATCAGAAAAACCGGCCATTGCATTTTATCCGAACTATTTTGACAGGGATCAATTATATGATATCGGAAATGACCCATATGAACAAATTAACCTTGCTGGTGATCCCGAATATAAGGCAGCCCTTGAGGATATGAAAACGGAACTCCAAATCCATCTCCGGGATCTCCCGGGTGGGTTCGGGGAATTTAAGGAATAAGACAGCCACTGGAAAAATGATTGGCCTGTCCTTGTACCAGGTAATCCAATGCAACCGGAACAGCACCCGGTTACCTGTCTGTCAATCGTTACCGACTCCGGCAGTGAAACTCCATACTTCACCGGCAAGAACGGTCCCGTCAGCGGTCATGGCATCCACACACCAATAATAGGTTTTGCCCTGCTCAAGATGTGAGGGTGGCGTGAATATATTCGAACTGCTGAATGCTCCCATGCTGGCAGTTTCCGCCCTTCCTTTCACTTCCTCCATGCCAGTACTGAAATATACATGGTGCTTTACAGCCTGCCTGCCTTCCAGCCACATCAGGTCAGCATCGGTTTTCACCCTGGTTGCCCCGTCCGGCGGGACAGGACTGCTGGCAGCATCTGTCATCCTTCCCGGGATCCAGTAATGATCATCGCTAAATTCATAGGGACCGATATCGGGGGCAGCACTGATATACCTGAATTCCTTGCCCTCAACCAACGCTCCGGCATCGATTAATTCCGAACCGGCTTTAGGCCTGTAATCCAGGTTATCCGGATCCCTGAGCTGTGTCCTGATGTCCTTCCCCTTGAAGTTACCAGCCCAGTTATGGTCAACAATGCCCGGTACAGGATAATCTTTGCCGGGAAGGGTCCTGTGGCCGGAAAATTTATTGCAAATATTGTTCCGGGTGATGGTCTCGTAATTTCTTCCCTGGATGGACACATTGGATGAGACGATCAGGTCATTTTTCTCACTGTCAAAACTCAGGTTATTGAAAATGAAATGCTTGTCCCCCTTGAAGAAAATACGATCTGTCTTCCATGCCACGTTATGATGCAGGGTACCATTTTTACCCCAGGGAGAATCGGGAAGGTTGGAATTATCGAACCGCAATCCCAGTTTAACGGAATGGTGGACCCAGTTGAAACGGGTTATGGAACTGTCCTGCTGCTTCACGCTGATCTGTATCATCGATCCGTCATTCTGGAGGAACCCTGTGCGGGAAATGTCATTCAGCTCAATTACATTCTTCCGCCCGGCCTTAAAGGTTTCCGAAGCGCCGGTGGTATGAATGGTATTTCTCCTGAACACCAGTTCGGTGGCATCGATCAGGTTGAGGGTATAACCTCCCTTGTAGGTACAGCTGTAATCCACATCATGCATATAGCAATTCTCAATGAGGTTTCCAACACCATTCATTTCCATTACCGGTCCGTCCATGTACTCGAAAACACAGTTCCTTACGGTATTATGGGCAGGTGTGAATTCATCCTCCACAAGGAATCTTGTCACATCCATAAACGACAGGTCACCCAGCATGCGCTTTGAATAGGCTGGATAAAGGAAATGACAGTCCTCCAACGTGATGTGCTCGCAGTTAACAAAGCTGACCATGGAGCCAAAGAAATTCAATCCAATGAGTTTAATGCCTGACGATCCCGTTACATCAAATGCATACGACTGGATCTTGCCCCTTATTTCCATTTCATTGGGATCCTGTCCATCTTCCACCGCAAGGTATATCATTGAGTCGGCTGGATCAAAAAACCATTCCCCCGGTACATCAATGAGTCCGGCTTTTCCCTCAAGAAAATAGCCGTGCCTGTCCACCTTTCCCTTGTATGAGAAATGTTGCTTCACCTGGGAAGTGTCGTAGATAAAATGGTCCGAACCCGCTTCATGATCCGTGATAAAACCCTTATAGGTCTTAAACGATCCCGAATTCACAATGATTATTCCTCCTTCCTCCAGGCTGAAATCAAGGTTTTTCAATTCTTTATTGAAATGGTGACCGAACCTTCCCTTTCCCTCTTCAGGCCACATCATGGACCTGGTCTTGTCCCACACCGATCCGTCGTCCCAGTTTCCATTCGGCCAGCGCGCAGAACACATGCTTCGCCCCTCAACGAATAATTGCCAGACCGGTTCATCTGTTTTCGCCGTAAACAGGTTATCCTCCTGCCTTGTCCAATCGGACCGGATAGGTACCGTACCATCGAATGTGACCTCCTCACCCGGATAGGCCATAAATACAAGGGGCAGATTCTCTGACCCGGTCCGGCCGTTTAAAAGGACCTGCTCATGGTACCTGCCTTCCCTGATGTAACAGGTATCTCTCGGTTTCATGACCAGGGCTGCCTGCTGGATGGTTTTAAACGGACTGCCGAGCGTTCCCTTTGCTGCATCGGAACCTTCATTCGACACAAAATAAATGACTGGTCCGCCGGATCCACAGGCAGTGACCGCAAGCAGCAAGGTGAAAATAATTATTCTCATAATGGATTAATGATTCTTTTATTAATAATGAACATCCAGGCATTTACGCCGGCCACCATAAAATTACAAATTATCAGGGATCAATGAGAGG
>JADHVS010000167.1 GCA_016783865.1 Bacteroidales bacterium | reverse complement strand
CATTCATAAAACAGTAATTGACTCTCCTCGCAGCAAGCTGCGAGGAAACGAGTTCCTGAGTTCGGCGGAGCCAAACATCGATCCTTGATATAAATTTTTAATTGCGCTCGCTAACCCCTCAGCTTGCTGCGGGGTTAGCGAGCGCAATTAAAAATTTATATAAAGGATCGATGTTTGGCTCCGCCGAACTCAGGAACTCGTTTCCTCGCAGCTTGCTGCGAGGAGAGTCAATTACTGTTTTATTAATGAAAAATTCCGGTCAGATATTCGACAGGGACTAACCTCCGATCCCAAATACATACCTTCAAAGTATTTTTATGATGAGCAAGGGGACGAACTGTTTCAACAGATTATGGCCCTCGATGAGTATTATCATGCACTGGATGTTATCGACAAGAAAGATTCCTGCCGGAAGATTATATTATTTCTTGGCTCCAATATAGGGAATTTCAATCCTGATGAAACATTGGAGTTTTTCGGTGGCATATACCAAAAACTAAAATCGGGCGGTATGCCTCGGAATCATGATTTCATGTCAGGAAGAATTATTTCGACCAAAGAAACTATTTTGTAAATTCACTCTGGGAGAAACCATAATCCATATGTGTTTTACAGTCGCCATACATGCCACCCGGGAAGAGATTGAAAGCCGCTTCAAAGCGCGGTTTCTTGCCGGGGATGAGTTCACTCCCGGGTATTACTTTTCTGCTTTTACCTTGCCGCTTCTGCCGGTTATCACCGGACAGGAGGAAAACACGATTGACCTGTTCCATTGGGGACTGATACCTTTCTGGGTCAAGGACAGTGCATCTGCTGATTCAATTCGGACAAAAACTTTCAATGCCAAGGCAGAAACACTGATTGAAAAACCTTCTTTCAGAAATGCGGTTAAATCCAAACGTTGCCTGGTCATCAGTAAAGGATTCTTTGAATGGCAAAGCAGGCAAAATGAGAAAATCCCACATTTCATCCAGCTAAAAGGGGAAGAACCATTTGCCTTTGCCGGACTGTATGATAACTGGCATGATCCGGAAACAGGTGAGATCCATAATACTTTTACAATCATTACAACTATTGCGAGCCCTTTACTGGCCCAGATACACAATACCAAGAAAAGAATGCCGGTCATTTTGCCCAAAGAGGTGGAACGGGATTGGATAGATCCGGATCGACAACTTGACAGGGCCCTGGAATTGCTGGTGCCTGTAGATGATGCTGAACTAAGTGCACATACTGTGTCAAAGCTGGTATCTAAACAAGGAGTTGACAGGAATGTGCCGGAAGTGATAAAACCCTTCGATTATTCTGGTTCAAGCTTATTCTAATTCATCATTAACCAAGGCTACAGGCTGTAGGCAGTAGCCAGTGTAAGAGCAATCCGGCGATGGGTATGTAATAGCCTGATGTATATGTAATTACATTTGTTGTGCGGAATAAGTTCTTATTAAAATGTTATTAACAATTTGTTAATAACATTTGTGAATACATTGTTGAGACAAACAGCATTTAAAACTTGCTTACGTCAAAAACTTACATGATATTTGTTTCACCAAGCAAGAGATAAAAAGGTTGCTTCCCCGGGTTAAAAAGTTCAGTCCGGTCTCTCTTCGGAAAGAGCGGAAGGACACCGGGCCTGGAAAAGAGTAGAGTCGCGAGGCACTACCTCTGAAAGGTCACCCCAGGAAGGCCAGGCAGCTTGAAATGACCCTCGGGTACAGAGCGGGCTGCTCCAGCATCTTGAAACTTGGTTCGAAAGAACCGATCTTTGATTTGATGGCCTGAAAGAAGAAAGTGGAGAGGATCGTCCTTCGGGGCGAAAACCAGCCAGTTTCCGGTCCGGTTGGAGACCACCCTCGGGTGTGAATCAGCGGGATCAGCTTTCAGGAAGAGGCTTTGGGATTACAGGGGTAATAGCCTGTATGAAATGAGTCGCGGTTTCACGCAGCGGGATTTTCGGATTTTGGCGGTGGAACAGACCATAATAACTGTAACTTGGCGCTGTTTTTTAACTATGGTTATTAAATAGTGGAATGGGGATTTTTTCTAACGAAAAAGTTCCCATTCGTTGTTTATATACCTTTGGTTTTCAGCCCAATATAATTCCATCCATTGCATACAGAGTACCAGCTGTAAACCGCATGAATACGCTGAGTCTGGAACTTACAATCCCATTAAATTATTAAAAGTATCCCTGACCAGGGAACTTCCGGAAATTACAACGGAATATTACCGTGTTTTTTTGGAGGTTTAATTTCGGTTTTATTCTGGGTCATCTCCAGGGCTTGAATCAGCTTGAAGCGGGTCTGACTGGGATGAATGATCTCATCGATGTATCCAAGTTCGGCGGCCTTGTATGGATTGGCAAAGGTATTCTGGTATTCATCAATCTTATCCTTCCGGTCATTCTCAGTTTTAAGTTTATTCCTGTACAGGATATTCACAGCACCTTCAGAACCCATGACGGCGATCTCGGCAGTAGGGTAGGCATAGTTTACGTCTGCACCAATATGCTTTGAGGACATAACACAGTATGCTCCACCATAAGATTTTCGGGTGATCACGGTGATTTTAGGTACTGTTGCTTCGGAATAGGCGTATAATAACTTTGCTCCATGTTTAATGATCCCGCCAAATTCCTGCAGCGTACCGGGCAGAAAACCAGGTACATCCTCGAAAGTGATCAGCGGAATGTTGAAGGCATCACAGAATCTAACGAAGCGAGCCCCTTTCACCGAAGAATTGATATCCAGAACGCCGGCCAGGTGTGCCGGCTGGTTGGCAACTATACCCACGGGTTTTCCACCCAGGCGGGCAAAACCGACCACAATGTTTTGTGCATAGTGGGGTTGTACCTCCATAAAGTTTTTATCATCGATCACCGCTTCGATGAGTTCAAGGATATCATATGGCTTATTAGGATCAGGGGGGATCAGCGTCTTCAGCTTTTCTTCCTCCCTGTGAATATCATCGGTACAAACCGCTACCGGCGGATCTTCCATATTATTGGATGGAAGGAAACTGATCAGTTCACGGACCATCATCATGCTTTGTTCATCATCCTCAGCGACAAAATGAGCTACTCCACTTTTGCTGTTATGGGTCATGGCTCCACCCAGTTCTTCCTTGGTTACATCTTCATGGGTAACCGCCTTGATCACTTCCGGACCGGTTACGAACATATAAGATGTCTTCTTGGTCATAAAAATAAAGTCGGTCAGAGCAGGAGAATAAACGGCACCACCGGCACATGGACCCATTATTGCTGATATCTGTGGAACAACACCTGAAGCTTTAACATTTAAATGAAAAATCTCGGCATATCCTGCAAGGCTCTCTACACCTTCCTGGATACGGGCTCCACCGGAGTCATTAAGTCCAATGATGGGAGCTCCCATCTTCATTGACAGCTCCTGGATTTTAATGATTTTATCGGCGTTGGCACGACTCAGTGTCCCTCCAAATACGGTGAAATCCTGGGCGAAGAGATACACCAGTCTGCCGTCAATTTTTCCATATCCGGATACGACTCCATCACCGGGTATCCTGTTTTCCTCCATTCCAAAATCCCTGCAGCGGTGGGTAACCAGCTTGTCGAGTTCAACAAAACTACCCGGATCAAGGACTGCCTCAATACGCTCTCTGGCAGTCTTTTTACAACTCATGTGTTGTTTCTCGATCCGATCCAGGCCACCACCCAGTTCAGCTTGTTTACTCTTTTCTTCAAATTGCTTGAATTTCTTTTCCAGGGATGAGCTCATATCGTTTTTAGTTGATATTTAAAAATCTATTTTGGAATTAAAAACAGGAATGAATTATTCAATGGTGATAAGGGGTTGATGTCCTTCTATTGTATCGCCTTCACTGACCAGGATATCTTTAATTTTACCTTCTCTACCTGTCTTGTACTCACTCTCCATTTTCATGGCTGAAACAATAATCACAGTATCTCCGACCTTGACTTCATCTCCGGTTTTAACCAGTATCTTTACCACTTTTCCTGGCATGGGCGAGGAGATAGTACTTCCTTCATCACCCCACAGGCTTTTATTTCTGCTCAGTAAATATCTTGTTTCAGCGTCGATAATTTCAAGGTCATATGAACGGTACAGGGTATTAACATTGTACTGCTTTGAGTTTTCTCCCTCAATCAGTTCAACATTATATGATTTACCGTTATACAGAATAGAATAGACTCCATCTTCCACCATAACAATGTCAACCTTGTAGAGTTTTTCATCCACCCGGATTTCCATTTGGTTTTTGTCCTTGTGAACCAATACTACATTGGATGTTCGGTCGCCTATTCTGATCTCTAATGACATAATAATATACTGGTTACCTGTTTACATTCTGGTCATTGCCTTCTTCCGTCCATAAACTTTCCAGCCGGAATTTCCGTTTTTTGAAGTGAGTTTAATGGGCTGGAGTTTGTCCAGTTTGTTTGTATAATCAATAAATGCAGTGATAATGGCCAAATCCTCACATACTGCATCACATTCTGTTCCCTCCGGCATCAGATGGGCCTGATTGTTTTCAATAAAATGAGTATCATACTTACCCTTAACGAAATCCGGAGTATCCATGATTCTTTCAAGGAAATTGATCGAAGTTTTGACACCTGTAATTTTATATTCATACAGGGCCCTTTTCATGCGGCGGATGGCCACCTCTCTTGACTCCCCCCAGACGATCAGTTTTGAGATCATCGGGTCGTAATAGATAGGGATCTCATATCCTTCATAAACATATCCGTCAGTACGAATACCAAGTCCGGTTGGTTCTGTAATGTGTTTGATGAGTCCCGGACTCGGCATAAAATTATTATCGGGATCTTCTGCATATATTCGGCATTCGATGGCGTGACCGGTCTGGCTGATATCTTTCTGCGTGTGGGTCAGTTTTTCCCCATTGGCTATATTGATCTGCTCTTTTACCAGGTCAATGCCTACGACCTGTTCCGTAATAGGATGTTCCACCTGAAGACGGGTATTCATTTCCAGGAAATAATAATTCCGGTTGTTATCCGCTAGAAATTCAATAGTTCCCGCACCGACATAATCAACAGCCCGAGCGGCAGCAACGGCATCCTTCCCCATCTTTTCCCGGAGTTCAGGTGTCATCAGGGGAGAAGGAGTTTCTTCAATTACTTTCTGGTGACGTCTCTGTACGGAGCACTCCCGCTCGCAAAGGTGAATGGTATTACCGTGTTTATCGGCCAAAATCTGGAATTCGATATGATGGGGCGACTCAATATACTTTTCAATGTATACCGAATCGTTACCGAATGATGACAATGCTTCAGATTTTGCAGCCCTGATTGCGCTGACAATATCGGTCTCTTTCTTTACAAGTCTCATCCCTTTTCCTCCTCCTCCAGCCGAGGCTTTGATCATAACCGGAAGACCAATTTTCCTGATCGTCTCAACGGCAACCTTTTCATCACGGATCGCTTCCTTGGTGCCAGGCACTACAGGAACACCAGCTTCAATCATGGTTTCCCTGGCGGTGATTTTATCGCCCATGGAAGTGATGGAATGTGCAGAAGGACCTATAAAAATGATACCCTCTTTTCCGCATCTATCCGCAAATTCAGCCTTCTCTGAAAGAAATCCGTAGCCGGGATGAATGGCATCCGCACCAGATTTCTTAGCGACATTGATGATCTTGTCAATGTTCAGGTAACTTTCACTTGACTGGGATGGTCCGATGTGATAGGCTTCATCGGCGTAGCGGACATGAAGGGAGGTCCTGTCTGCATCAGAAAAAACTGCAACTGTCTGAATTCCAAGCTCCCTGCACGATCTCATCACCCTGATGGCTATTTCGCCGCGATTGGCGATTAGTACCTTTTTTATCATAACAGGATGTTTGATTAGATGAAGCAAAGATTAGAAAAAAAAATGAATTGAACATGAATGTATCTGTAATTGATATACCTATAACATTAATAAATGCTTTAAGTTGCAGAGAAACAAGACATTATTTTAAAGGTTAATTTGTTTGGTCTTTAGAATTTAAGATTGATTAATATTAATATGTTGAAATGACTGAAAATTCATAGCCGGCTAAACAATTCTTATTTTTTAGTAATTTGCATCGCTGAGTTTATACTTGTCTATGGTTTTCAGAATTGCTATATTAATTGTTCTGTTGCATTTATTTCCGGCTGCTGGTGCCTCAGTTTATGAAGCAAGCTCCGACAACAGAGAAGGAGGGAAGCTGGGGCTTTTCGAATGTGATACCTACCTTGAGGTTGAGATAATCGTAGATATGGATACCCTTATCAATGATATTGCCGATGATCCGAAATATTTTCCAGCCGTCTTTAAGTATAAAGAGAATAATGGAGAGTGGATTACCCTGAATGTCAATATCAGAACCCGGGGTAAATTCAGGAAAGATACTGTCAATTGTGATTTCCCGCCATTGAAAATAGATTTTAAAAAGGACCGGATGAATACGGTTTTTGAGCCCTACAAGACACTGAAAATGGTTACCCATTGCCAGTCAGAAATACCGGATTATAATCAGTATGTTCTGCAGGAATACCTCATATACAAGAGCTATAACCTGTTTACCAATCTGAGCTTCAGGGTCAGATTGTTAAGCATTACCTATATAGACGATGATAATCCGGAGCAAACCATAGAAAAATATGGATTCTTTCTTGAAAATGCGGAAGATATGGCTGTAAGGAATAATGCTTACCTGCTGGACCTGGAAACCGTCAGCACTGACCGCATTGACCTGGATCAACTGACCCTGGTATCCTTTTTTGAATATATGATCATCAATACAGACTGGTCAATGTCGATCATGCATAATGTAGAGCTAATTGCTTTGGATTATTTTGAACCACCCTATCCCGTACCTTTCGACTTTGACTGGAGCGGGCTTATAAATATCCCATATGAAGTACCATCCATTTCAGGGAAAAAGATCCGTGAGCCTGAAAGAATATATAAAGGTGTGTGCAGAAAAAAACGAGAACTGAGAAAGGTTGTAGACCTTTTTCACGCCAGGAAACAACTCCTGTTCGATCTCTATATGGATTTTCCATACCTTGATCAGGACATTAAAACCCAAACCCTTGAGGAACTGCAAATATTCTATGAAATCCTGAACGATAAATACATATTCCGGATCGAATTCATAGAGCACTGCAGAGACTAATCCAGCCAATTTTACCCCTTATTTTTATCAACTTCGGGTCCTATTTGACCAATGTATCTTATTTGAAAGTTTCTGACATGTTTATAGAGGTAAACTGAATAATATCTCTTGCGAAGGATCTGTAATTCCTTGTATTTACAGGATATTCGTGACATTTGTGAATTGTGCTTAATGAACTGTAAAGCAGTGTTTTATGGGTGCTTTGAACATATCCTTAATTAGGTTGTTAATAAGGTCGATTTTTTAATCTTGGAAAAGACCATACATTTGCGGAGGTTTAAAAGCCTTATTTTGATTAAATCTAAATAAGATGAAAGTTAAATTCATTGTAATCCAGGTACTCTTGGTCCTGGTTTTCTTTTTTGCGGAAATTGGTAGCAGTTTCTCCGGAAAGGAAAGTAATGGTCGTACGGCTGGCAATGAAAGCAATGCGGTAACTCTGACTATAAATAATAATATTACCTCTTTCGAAGGATCAGAAAATCTGGATCAGGTGATCGAGCAATTCAGAAAGAAATATGAGATTAAAGGTATTTCTGTTGCTGTAACGAAAGGGGGACGATTGGTTTATGCCAGGGGTTTTGGCCATGCTGACATTGATCAGGGAGTACAGACTGAGCCATGGCATGTATACCGACTGGCCAGTGTATCTAAACTGGTCACCGCCATCGCTGTAATGAAGCTGCATGAAGATGGAAAACTGGATCTGGATGAAAAGGTATTTGGTCCGGATGGTATTCTGAACGACAAAGAATATCTTAACTATAAAGATAAGCGGGTGGAGGATATTACCATCAGGCAACTGCTGACCCATACTGCCGGTTGGTCCAGAAGAAACGGTGATCCAATGTTTATGCCTCACCAGGTGGCCAGGAAAACCAGAACTCAACTTCCTGTCGAGGTGGAATCGATCATCGAGTTTGCACTGTCAAGAAACCTGAATTACAAGCCAGGCTCAAGATATTCTTATTCTAATCTGGGTTATGCGATTCTGGGTGAAATCATTGAAGTAAGATCCGGAATAGCTTACGAAGATTACGTTAATCTGGCAATACTCAATCCCATAGGAGTTTACAATATGCAGCTGGGAAGAAGTTTTGATGACGAAAAAGCTAACCATGAAGTAAGTTACTACGAGGCTTACAATTCAAGAAAGGTTTTATCCTATTCCGATAATAAAGAATTTGTCCCCAGGGCGTATGGCGGAACCGATATTTATACTCTGGGTGCCGCCGGAGGATGGATTGGTTCACCCATTGAGGTAATGAAACTGATCACCGCGATAGACGGACGTGATTCGAGTCCTGATATCCTTGATCCTGAAACCATTTCCCTGATGACAAACAGGGGAAGGTCAGGAAGGGGAATGTTCGGATGGAAGGGATCCGACGGGTATGGCACCTGGTGGCGTACAGGTACCCTTACCGGGAATGCTGCCCTTGTGGTCCGACAAAATAATGACATCAACTGGATCATCCTTCTGAATACTTCAACTTATAAGAGATCAAGGATCCATAGTGAGATGTCAAGAACCATGTTCCATGCCGTCGCTGCGATTAAAAAATGGCCTGAGTATGATCTGTTTGATTACCAGGATCCAATCTGGGAAAATCAGGAATACCTGACTCAGCTTCAGAATCAGTAAAAATCTTTATATGGCCGCTGCATGGCAGCGTCCTGCATTTCATCACCCAATCCCCATTTCCCACACCCTCTATTCACGACTCACGACTCACCATTCACCGACCTGTTGATAACTCATCTCCTTTTTTAATTACACGTGGTATAATTTGTTTAATTCCACTGTTTGATTCCTTAAATTAGGAGTCCAAAATACAGTGTGATGGAGCTTATTGAAGCCCAACAGGTATCTTTTAGTGAGTTGTACGAGGTAACATTTGATATGGTCGTCGGAGTGGCTGGCTATGAAAGTCGCTGTCCCTACATGTTTGAGAAGATGGTGCTGGTAGATGAGATCAAAGTTGCACTGGCCTTTAGGGAACGATCTTCTGATTTGCACCGACCGGAGAATAACCAGAAACTCAGGGACATGGGATTCAACTTTGTGGAGGAGTCGGGTCATTCACTGGTCGATGTGGGATCTATATTGGAAAGCCTTGCAGGTGATCAGAAAAGTACACTAAATATCCTGGTTGATTATTCCTGCATGACTAAAATGTGGTATGCGTCATTTGTCAATTATTTCATCCGGAATGAGCTTCCATATAAAAAAATATCGGTTTATTTTTCCTACACTTCTTCTACCTTTTCAGAACCCAAAAAACCGGTCAGCCTTAAATTGGCAGAACCCTTGGGGAGCGGACCATATGGACTCATCAAAGGCAAGCCGGTTGCACTGATCATTGGATTGGGATATGAGAAAAACAAAGCAGAGTTTTTACATAAAACGCTTGAACCTGATATGACATATGTGTTTTATGCCGATCCGACAGACGATAAAAGGTTTGTTGAAAAGGTTTACATCAATAATTTCAGATTAATAGATCATCTTCAT
>JADHVS010000166.1 GCA_016783865.1 Bacteroidales bacterium | reverse complement strand
CATTGCTGTCGGCAGTCGATTGGTAAGAGTCATCCAGAACCTGCAAAGAGAAAAGCCTGACAACATATATGATCCCAACAAGGATAATTATCCCGGCAACGATAAATTTTCTT
Organism: Bacteroidales bacterium; assembly: GCA_016783865.1. The sequence continues at coordinate 9,686 of JADHVS010000166.1, read as the reverse complement.
ATTGAAAATGTATTCATTAACGCCTGAATATAAAATATTGGCTCAGTACAATAAATGTAATTGAGAAGGCTGCACTAATAACACAACGGAAAAAGGTAGTAAAAAAGTCAGTCAACCTGAAAACTTCCAGATAGAACAGGGCCAGGTGATGTATCGTGACCAGGATAGCGGCATACTTAAGGAACCAGGAAAAACCATAATAATAAAGACGGGGAAAAGTTCCGGTTTCATATCCATCCCGGGGAGCAATCAAATTTAATACATAAGGCCTGAGAAATGCCATAAGCACGGTAGCAGTTGAATGCATTCCCGGAGTATTGGCAAACAGGTCAACGGTTATACCAAGCACGAATGCGAGTCCTAATAAGGTCCAGGTGGGTGTCTCAAAAGGCAGCAAAAGGATAAAAATGACATAGACATATGGATTGATCAGGCCACTTATCTGGATATTATTGAAAATCAGGACCTGGATGAATACCAGGAATAAAAACCGGATGATATTTCTGGAAAAGATCTTAATCATTGGTTTCTTGATTTTCCAGGTTAACCTGTTCTTCGATCAGGAGGTTCTGAATAATATTAACATGGGTCAGTTTCCTGAAATCGACCGAGAGTTTCACATCGATGATATAAAAATTGCCCTGAGCCTGTTGAAAATCCGATATCACTCCAACCATTAATCCCTCGGGAAAAATTGACGAATATCCTGAGGTTACAATGGTATCTCCTACTGCAAGTTCAACATGATAGGGTATTTCACTCAAAGAGGCATACTGGTAGTCCTTACCCGTCCAGTATAATGATCCGTAGTAATCATTTTTCCTGATCTTTGCACTAAGCCGGAAATCCCTGTTTAATAAGGTAATCACGGTTGAATAATGACTTGATGCTCCATATATTATCCCGACCACGCCATTTGGGGAAATCACACCCATCTCCTGTCTGACACCATGTTTTTTTCCCTTATTCAAGGTGATGAAGTTATATTGCTTGTTGACTGAATTATTTACGACATTGGCTGGTGTATAGGTATATAATCGTCCGGGCAGGGAATCGAACTTTCTGATCTGGTTATTGCCTAATAAGAGATTGTATTGATCCAGCTGGTTGCGTAACAGGTTGTTCTCTGCGGCCAGATCCTGATTGGCCTTCCTGAGGTTGGTATATTTCCTTATGCTTCCCAGGTGATCAAACATAAATCCCTGGAGGTCATCGGTAAAATTTATGAATCCTGCCCTGTGATACCTGTTGTATTGTATTAATATACCTACGGATAAGGTTTCCACCAGGAGAAACAGGAAGAAAAAATGATACCTCACTATAAATCTGAACAAACTCCTCATGGACGAACCAATAAGTTTGAAAGAAATCCTATCGCATCAGGAAGGGGAATTTATTGACATTTTTCAGTGCAATTCCGGTACCCCGCGCAACAGCTTGTAAAGGATCCTCAGCAACATGGAAGGTGATATTGAGCTTATCCGTAAATCTTTTTGCTAATCCCCGGGTCAGCGAACCACCACCTGCCATGTAAATACCATGTTTTACGATATCGGCATATAACTCAGGAGGGGTTTGCTCAAGTACACTCAGGATGGCTGTCTCAATTTTGGATATCGATTTATCAAGACAATGTGCAATCTCCTGGTATGATACGGGGATCTCGACCGGCATGGCGGTCATCAGGTTCGGACCTCTCACCATATAATCAGTAGGCGGATCTTCAAGGTCAGGAAGTCCTGAGCCAACAGCTATTTTAAGATCTTCGGCCGTTCTTTCACCAATTTTAATATTGTGCTGATGCCGCATGTAGGCTTGAATATCAGTGGTAAAACCATCTCCTGCAATCCGGATGGACTGATTGCAAACGATACCACCAAGTGAAATGACAGCAATTTCTGTGGTACCACCTCCTATGTCGACCACCATATTACCTTCCGGGGCTTCAACGTCGATACCAATTCCAATGGCTGCTGCCATAGGTTCATAGATCATGTAAACATCACGGCCCCCTGCATGTTCTACTGAATCCCTGACCGCCCTTACCTCAACTTCGGTACTGCCTGAAGGTATGCATACGACCATTCTTAATGCCGGCGTAAATAATCTGGGTTTCCTGTTAATCATCTTGATCATTCCCCTGATCATCTGCTCGGCAGCATTAAAATCGGCTATTACCCCATCTCTCAGGGGCCTTATCGTTTTTATGTTTTCATGGGTTTTCCCATGCATTTGACGTGCTTTCTCTCCGATGGCAATCAGTTTCCCGGTCTTTTGATCCATTGCCACAATAGACGGCTCATTCACAACCACTTTATCATTATGAATGATGATTGTGTTTGCCGTACCCAGATCAATTGCAATTTCCTGTGTTAAAAATGAAAAAAAACCCATTACTTCACTCCCTTATTCTAAAATTATTAATTCTGATAATCTCCGTTCAAGCTATTTATAATCAAAGCTTTAAATATACTAAAAATGTTGACACCTGTGACTTAGAGTTTAACAGACGTCTTAATATTCGATTTAGTCATTCCGAACTTGCCTGCCCTGACGAAGGTCAGGGTTTCGGAATCTACTGAAATACAATGAGATGCTGAAATAAATTCAGCATGACATTAGTGCTTAAAATGTCTTATCCCGGTAAATACCATGGCCATGTCATGTCCATCACAAAAAGCAACAGAGTCTTTATCTCTGATCGATCCGCCGGGCTGTATAACTGCCTTTATGCCAGCCTCATGCGCGATCTCGACGCAATCAGGAAATGGGAAAAATGCATCTGATGCCATCACCGCTCCACTCAGGTCGAACTTAAAATTCTTTGCTTTTACTATTGCCTGCTTCAATGCATCAACCCTTGAGGTTTGCCCCACACCGCTGGCAATCAGTTGTCCGTTTTTCGCCAGTACGATGGTATTGGATTTTGTATGTTTCACCAGCTTATTAGCAAATAACAGGTCATTTATTTCGTCCTCATCAGGTTCTCTTTTTGTGACCGTCTTAAGTTCCCCGGCCGATTCGGTTACAGTATCCCTGTCCTGGACCACCACTCCATTCAGCAACGAACGGAACTGTTTGCCCGGAAGGTCAAATTCTTTTATCCTGAGAATGATACGGTTTTTTTTCTGCATCAGGATCTCAAGGGCTTTCTCATGGAAGGCCGGAGCAATGATCACCTCAAAGAATAATTTGTCGATCTCCTCTGCAGTTGCTTCATCTACCTCACTATTGGTAATCAGTATCCCGCCAAACGCTGAAATGGGATCACCCGCAAGGGCATCCTTCCAGGATTCCGGCATATTGTCCCTGGAAGCCAGTCCACAGGCATTGTTATGTTTTAATATGGCAAAGGTTTGGGTATTGAAATCCCTGATCAGGCATACAGCCGCATCGATATCGAGTAAATTGTTATAAGAGATCTCCTTACCTGAAATTTTTTCAAACATCTCATCGAAATCACCGAAGAAGGATCCTTCCTGGTGGGGATTTTCTCCATAACGCAGTGCCGATCCGCCGGGAATACTACTTTTAAACACGTCCCCTTTGTCCCCGTTGAAATAATTAAAAATATTCACATCGTAATGGGAGCTGGCATGAAAAGCCTCAGCGGCGTATTGTTTCCTGTCATCCAGGCTTGAATTGCCTTGCTTTTCATTCAGGAGATTCAACAATCCGTCATATTGATCTTTTGATGAAACAATAAGGACATCATTAAAATTTTTTGCTGCTGCACGGATCAGGGTTATCCCACCAATGTCGATCTTTTCAATGATCTCTTCATCAGAGGCTCCTGACCTGACCGTTTCTTCAAATGGATAGAGGTCGACAATAACCAGGTCGATACCTGTAATATCATATTCCTTTGTTTGTTGTAAATCAGATTCCTCGCTTCTTCTGAAAAGGATACCACCAAATATTTTTGGATGCAATGTCTTCACACGTCCACCTAAAATGGCAGGGTATCCGGTTATCGACTCCACAGATTCAACTGGCACACCATGATCGGCGATAAATTTTTGGGTCCCGCCGGTAGAAACAATTTTTATAGATAGTTCATCTAATTTTTTAATGACTTTCTCCAGTCCATCTTTGCTGTAAGCTGAAACCAGAGCAGTCCTAATTCTTTTTAAATCAGTCATTTACGTTAGTTGGTTAAATTTGAACAAAGATATTAAAAATGTTCCTAAAAATTGGGTAAATTTGTAATGAAATCAAATGTTACAGGATTTCACCATCTTAGAGTAAACACAAATTTTCGGGAGTGGCTGATCCGGCAGGTGACGGTATGCGCTCTGTGAAATTTTCCTGGATAAATGAAAAACATCAGATTAGTCTTCGAGAGCATGCTATTTGCCTTCAGGGCAGTCATTATAAACAGGCTGCGAACCTTTCTATCACTGCTGGGAATTACGATCGGGATTTTTGCCATTATATCAGTTTTCACTGTTATTGATTCTCTGGAAAGTAATATCAGGGAAAGCCTCGCCAGTTTTGGTGAAAATGTCACCTATGTTGAGAAATGGCCATGGGCACCTGAGGAGGGTGAAGATTTTGAATGGTGGCAATACTTGAACAGGCCCGTCCCGAAAATGCAAGAATACAAAGCACTGAAGGACCGTTCACAATTTGCCCAGGTCATCGGATTCTTTGCCTTTTCCAACAAACGGGTTGAATATGAAAACAATTCAATCGACCAGGTAAATATCTGGGGATGTACTGATGAGTTTGAAGAGCTGCGTGATTTCGAATTATCCCAGGGCCGGTTTCTCACAAGTTTTGAATTTTCGAGTGGTAAAAACCTGGCAGTGATCGGGTATACCATCGCCGATAAATTGTTTGAAGGCGGTAATCCACTGGGCAAACAGATCAAGGTTGGAGGCCGGAAGGTCAATGTTATTGGTGTTTTTAATAAAGAAGGCAATAGCCTTTTTGGCGGAGGATCCATGGATGAGGTCGTATTCTTCCCGGTTCAATACCTTGCCAGGATGGTTGATATAAAAAGTGATAATGCCGGCCCGATGATCTGGATTTTGGCCAAACCAAATATCTCCAACGAAGAAATGAAAAATGAGATCAGGTCGATATTAAGGTCAGAGCGCAGATTAAAACCAAGGGCAAAAGATACATTTGCGTTGAATCAGACCAGCATGATTTCGCAGGGACTTGACCAGGTCTTTAAGGTAATTAATATAGCCGGGTTCTTTATTGGAATTTTTTCCATACTGGTGGGAGGTTTCGGCATAGCCAATATCATGTTTGTTTCTGTCAAGGAACGAACCACTCAGATAGGGATTCAAAAGGCACTGGGAGCAAAAAAGTTTTTTATTCTGACCCAGTTCCTGTCTGAAGCTGTTATCCTTGCCCTGGCAGGGGGTATTATCGGATTGTTACTGGTGTTTGGATTGACTTCCCTGGCTACCTATCTTAATTTACTGGGATCATTTAAAATCACCCTGACTGCCGGAAACATTGTACTTGGATTAACCATTTCTGCAATCATAGGAATCATATCCGGTTTTGCACCGGCCAATTCTGCAGCAAAGATGGACCCGGTAGACGCCATCAATACTTCTTTCTAGATCAGATTTTATATTATTCCGTATAACATCCGGCCTATCATCAGATAGATAAACAGGCTGATGATGTCGTTCATGGTGGTGATAAATGGTCCCGTAGCCAGGGCAGGATCAATCTTGAACCGGTTAAGCAACAGGGGTATGAAAGTCCCGAAAACCGAAGCAAAAATAATTACTGAGAATAAGGCCGAACTCACTGACAGTGTGAGCGCAAGAGATTCTTTCTGAACCAGGTTATAAGCCAGGGCAAGGGCTGAAAGAGTAATACCGTTCATCACGGCAACAATAAGTTCTTTCATCAGTTTCTTACCGGCCGACTCCAGGATCAGTGATTTACTGGCCAGGCCCTGAACAATAATGGCCGATGACTGCACTCCAACATTGCCTCCCATGGCTGCAATCAGGGGAATGAAAAAAGCCATTTCAGGATACAGCCTGAGCTGATCTTCATGCCCACCCAATAAGAGAGCAGCGAGGATACCTCCCAATAATCCAATAAACAGCCATGGCAACCTGGCACGGGTTAACAGGAATACGTTATCCGATGGTTCAATATCCTCTGTAATACCTGATGCCAGCTGGAAATCCCTTTCAGCCTCTTCCTGCATTACATCCACTACGTCATCGATAGTGATACGACCTAATAACCGGCCAATGGAATCGACAACAGGCAGTGCCACCAGGTCATATTTTCGCATGATATTGGCTACATCTTCACGGTGAGTATCGGTTTTAACAGAGATAATATCTGATTTGTACAGATCTGCTACCTTTTCACTTCTGCTGGATAGCAGCAGTCTCTTTAAGGATAAGGTACCTTTCAGAATACCGGATTCATCCACTACGTAAATGAAATAAACTTCATCTACATCCTCTGCCTGCTTTCTCATTTCACGTAAACAGATAGGGATATCCCAGCTTTCAACCACCTGGATAAGCTCTTTGGCCATCAGTCCACCAGCCGTTTCCTCATGATAACTGAGCAGATCAACAATGTCACCCGCCTGCTCAACATCCTTGATATGCTGCAATACTTCCTCCTGCATTTCTTCTGATAACTCACCGATCACATCAGCTGCGTCATCAGAATCCATTTCTTCGATAAACTGCCTGGCTATTTCTTTACCGGATAATGCCTTCAGGAACCACTCCCTTCTGTCGTCTTCCAGCTCAATGATAACGTCGCCCCGTTTCTCCCCATCCAGCAACATATACAGGAATTTTGCCTCCTCCATTGACAACACATTGAAGACCTCGGCAATATCAGCAGCATGCAGGGTCTGAACAAGAGTCGTAACCGACTTCTCGTCATGCTGCTCAATCAGCTTCTGCAAATTGTCGATATATTCTCTGGTAATTTTGTGTGGCATGATTCCTTATGGTTCCTGGTTCTTCGTTCCTGGTGGGTGTGGGTATGCGCAACGGGTTAATTCATTGGATTTCAAATCAGTTGCGAAGATAATATAATCCTTTTAATTAATCCCCTGCAACCAGGAAGTTAATATTACAAACTGTGAAATATCGAGTTGTTCCGGCCTTTTCGATAATAGTTCATGATCCGGAGGATTTTCCGGCAAGAGTTGTTTGATAGAGTTCCGGATCATTTTCCTTCGTTGGTTAAAGGAGGCTTTAACTACGCGTGTAAACAGATTTTCATCGCAATCGAGATGCCTGATATCTTTTCTGACCAGTCTGATTACAGCAGAATGTACCCTGGGAACAGGATGAAAAACCTGAGGTCCGACAGTGAACAAATAATCAACTGAATAATAGGCCTGCAACAGTACAGACAAAATTCCATAGGTCTTTGAACCATGAGGCGCAGAAATTCTCTCTGCCACCTCTTTCTGCACCATACAAACCACCTCAAGAACCTGGTCGCGGTTTTCCAGTATTTTAAAGAAGACCTGGCTGGAGATATTGTAAGGCAAATTCCCTATGATAGCGACAGGTTTTCTGGTAAGCTCACCCGGATCCAGTTTCAGGAAATTCCTGTGCAGGATACGGTCATGCTTATCCGGAAATTTATCCCGAAGGGTTGTAATGCTTTCCTGGTCAATCTCGATGGCCCATGTGGTGAAGCGATCCGTCTGAAACAGGATCTTTGTCAGGATACCTGATCCTGCTCCCACTTCGATGACATGATCCACCGCATTAGCCTCCAAAGCGCTTACTATCTTCCGCGCAATGTTCTCATCTTTCAGGTAGTGCTGACCTAAACTTTTTTTTGGCCTGATGTGATCCATTTACATTTCCCTTAACCCAAATTTACAATGATCTTTGCAGTTAAATTAGTTAAGTTTGCCAAAATAAAAAAACGTGAGTCGTGAATCGTGAGTCGTGAATCGTGGTGTGCGCGCATGGGTTTTGAGTAAAGCAGGACAAGATACAAATATTTCAAAAAATTATTTCATGAAAAAAATTCGAAATCCTTTCGTGGGACTGGAAGGATTCGATTGTTTTGGGTGTAATCCAGGCAATCCGATTGGTCTTAAGATGAACTTCGTTGAAGACGGAGATTATGTGACATCAGAATGGGAACCATCAGACCACTTCCAGGGATATCTGAACATATTGCATGGTGGCATTCAGGCTACCTTAATGGATGAGATAGCCAGCTGGGCAGTTTATGTAAAAACCAGGACGGCCGGGGTTACGTCAACTATTCATTCCCGCTTCATTAAACCTGTTTATATAAACAAGGGGAATATCAGATTAACATGCCGCCTTATTAAACAGGAGAAAAAACTGGCTACACTTGAAGTCAAATTATATAATGCCGACAATGAAATATGCAGTGAGTCAGAAATAGAATATTTCATTTACCCGGAAGAAATAGCAAAGAAAAGGCTGTATTTTCCTGATATGGACAGTTTTTATTACGGTACAAAGGAAGCAGGAAACGAAAAGGGATAATCATGAAGTACAATTTTGATGAAATCATTCCTCGCGAAGGTACAGATTGCTTCAAGTACGATTATCGCAAAGATTATTTCGGCACGACCGATGTTATCCCTATGTGGGTAGCCGATATGGATTTCAAAACTCCTGATTTTGTTATGGAAGCCATTCGCAAAAGAACCGAACATGAAATCCTTGGATACTCTTTAAGGGCTGAAGGCTTTTACCAATCAGCCATCGATTGGTTCAGGAATCGTCAGAAATGGGAGATCAGCAGTGAATGGATGGTTTTTACACCCGGGGTGGTTCCGGCATTAAATTTTGCGATCAATGCTTTCAGTAAATCTGGCGAGAAAGTCATTGTACAGCCACCTGTGTACCATCCATTTTTTCATGTTATTAAAGGCAATGGCAGGAAGGTGCTTGAAAATCCGCTGAAGCTTGCGAATGGGAAGTATACGATGGATCTTGACCATCTCGCCGGAAAGATTGATCAGTCGGTTAAAATGATATTGATCAGCCACCCGCACAATCCTGTTGGCAGGGTATGGCACAAAGAAGAATTGCACGACCTGGCATCTTTATGCATTGAGAACAAGATCATCATGATCTCCGACGAGATCCATTCAGACCTGATCCTTCCGGGACATGAACATATCCCCCTGGCAAGCATTTCTGAAGAGATTGCCGGAATGACCGTTACCTGTGTTGCACCCAGCAAAACATTCAACCTGGCCGGGATGTCTGCATCACTGGCAGTTATTTCAAATGAAAGATTAAGAAAGCGATACAGTCATCAGATAGAGCAAGCCCATTTATGGCTGGGAAATATCTTTGGGAACATCGCTCTTGAGACAGCATACCGGCATGGTAATGATTGGTTAAACCAGCTGCTCGGGTACCTGTCGGGGAATGTTGATTACCTGAGATCATTTCTGGAGAAGGAGTTACCCCGGATCAAGCTGGTTGAACCCGAAGCCACTTACCTGTTATGGCTTGATATGTCGGCACTGGAAATGACAGATGATGAGTTAAAACAATTCATGATTGAAAAAGCAGGACTTGGATGCAGTGACGGACCCAGTTTCGGAACTGGTGGATCTGGATATCAGAGAATGAACGTGGCCTGCCCGAGATCGGTATTGAAGCAGGCTCTGAACCAGTTAAAAAAGGCTGTTGATCAATTGTAGAGTCATTCCGAATTTA